>JAHWKJ010000181.1 GCA_019347905.1 Planctomycetota bacterium | reverse complement strand
CAACGATCTGCGCAAGCGCGGCCTTCCGCACCGCAAGGTCGTCGCCGCCGCCATCGACCTGCTGGACCGCACGCTGATCCGCGTTGGCCATCGCGAGTACGCCGAGGAGAACGGCTCCTTCGGGCTGACCACGCTGCGCGACCGGCACGTGGAAATCGACGGCTCAGAGATCAGGCTGCGGTTCTCGGCCAAGGGCGGCAAAGACTGCGAGACGACGCTTCGCAGCCGCCGGCTGGCTCGCGTGATCGAAGACTGCGAAGAGGTTCCGGGCAGAAACCTGTTCCAGTACGAGGATGAGAGCGGCCAGTACCAGACGATCCGGCCGGCCGACATCAGCGAGTACCTCCAGGAAGCGACGGGCCAGCGGTTCACCGCCAAGGACTTTCGCACCTGGCGGGGAACCGCCATCGCCGCGGGCCTGTTGCGGATCGCATTGGAACACGGACGGATCCGCAAAAAGACAATCCGCGAGGCCATTCGTCAGACGGCCGAAGCGCTCGGCAACACCGCCAGCGTCTGCCGCAAGTTCTATGTGAACCCGCAGATTTTCGAATTCTTCGAGTCGCCGGACATTGTGGATTCTCTCCAGCGCTTCCGGCCGCGGCGTCGGTCGGCCCTCGATGAGGACGAACAGCTTCTGGCGTATCTGTTGCGGCGGGCGAGCCAGTGCGGGTGAGCCGCGACGTACTGAGTACCGGGTACGTACCGAGTACCGAGTACGGGTGCTGAGTACGGGGTACCGGTACGAGGTACGAGGCAAGGGGTGCGCGGTCCTGCGGCGCTGCCGGTCACTGCGGGTGAGTCGCCACGGATGCTGTCCGGCATCGCGGACGGTATCGTGATGCAGGGGATGCAGAGCCACCTTTTCCAGGAGAGAATCGTTGAGCCGCGATGACGATCTGGCCCTGATGCACGCCTACACGACCAGCGACAGTCTGCGCAAGCACATGCTGGCAGTCGAAGCCTGCGTGCGGGCCTATGCCCGCAAGTTCGGTGAGGACGAAGAGAAGTGGGGCACGGTCGGACTGTTGCACGACTTCGACTACGAACGCTGGCCGAACCCGCCCGACCATCCGCTCCAAGGCTCGAAGATCCTCGCCGAACGCGGTTATCCCGACGACATCATCTACGCGATCAAGTCGCACGCTGATTATCTGACCGACTGCCCGCGCGTCTCGCGGCTCGACAAGACCCTTTATGCGTGCGATGAGCTGGCCGGCTTCATCACGGCGTGCGCCCTGGTGCGGCCCGGACGACTGGAGGGTCTGAACGCGAAAAGCGTCCGCAAGAAGATGAAGCAGCCGGCGTTCGCTGCGGCCGTCAACCGCGACGACATCGTCCGCGGGGCCGAAGACCTGGGCGTGGATTTGAACGAGCACATCGACTTCTGCATCCAGGCGATGCAGTCGATCGCCGAAGAATTCGGCCTGACGCCTGCTGGGGAAAAGCAGACACCGGGCGGTTGAGCCGATTGCGAATCGTCTCGCGCGGCGGCATGATGGACGGCGAATTCAACAGCGCCGGCCGCCGTCTGCCGACTTTTGCCTGCATGGGACACTTCACCGGAGAGCCGCTTCCATGAATCTTTCGCGCCGCACGATTCTCGCCCTGCTGACGACCGCGGGGCTGGCGACGTTCGCCGTCACGCCCGCATCCGCCGGCCAGAAAGAGGGCGAAAAGCTGAAGCTGTTGATCATCGACGGCCAGAACAACCACGACTGGAAGGCCACCACCCCGGTGCTGAAGAGCTTTCTCGAAAAGACGGGCCGGTTCGACGTCTCCGTCGCGACCACGCCACCCCAGGGCGCCTCGAAAGAAGACTGGGGCAGCTTCCAGCCGGAATTCAAAGACTTCGACGTGGTGCTGAGCAACTACAACGGCGAACTGTGGCCGGAGCGCGTGCAGGAATCGCTGGTCGAATACGTCTCCGGCGGCGGCGGACTGGCGATCGTGCACGCGGCGAACAACGCCTTCCCCCAGTGGGAAGAGTGGAACCGCATGATCGGCCTCGGCTGGCGCGGGGCGGACTTCGGCGAACGAGTGACGCTGAATGACGCGGGTGAAGTCGTCCGCACGCCCAAAGGCGAAGGCCCCGGCGCCGGACACGGACCGCAGCACGAGTTCGCCGTGGTCATCCGCGACCGCGAGCACGCGATCACCAAAGGCCTGCCGGCCGAATGGATGCACGCGAAGGACGAACTCTACCACGGCCAGCGCGGGCCCGCGCAGAACATGCACATCCTCGCGACGGCCTTTTCAGGTAACAACTGCGGCGGCACGGGAACGCACGAGCCGATGGTGTGGTGGATCCCTTACGGCAAAGGCCGCGTCTTCACCACGGTGATGGGCCACGCGGACTATTCGATGAAGTGCGTGGGCTTCCAGACGATCACCGCGCGCGGCGCCGAGTGGGCCGCCACCGGCAAGGTGACGCTGCCGGTTCCCGAGCGTTTCCCGACGGCCGAGAAAACAAGCGTGGCGGAGTGATCGCGCGGCAATGACGAATGACGACTCAGTCGAGAGTCGAGAGCCAGACGCAAGCGACGGTCGGGATCCTTCTGGCTCTCGACTCTCGACCCTCAGCCCTCGACTTTTTTCGTCATTCGGATTTCGTCATTCGTCATTCCGCCACCGGCGTCAGTCGTAGTCTGTGCCACCGCCGCCCCGGCTGCTGCGGCGTTTGAGGGAACCGCGGCTGGAGGCGGCTCCGCGGCGGCTTCTGGTGTTGCCGCCATCGCCCATGCCCATCGGGTCGCCGCCCTCCATCAACCCGTAGCCCTCCATCATCATCTGCTGGAAGGTGTCGTCCATCATCTCGCCGTCCCCCATGGGATCGCCGCCGGCGCCCGCTCCCGCCTTCTGCTCGAAGTCCTTGAAGGCGTCCTGGACGTCGGCGACCCACTTTTCGATGCGGGTGCGCGAGCCGGCGCCCTTGAGCGGGTCGAGCTCTTCCAACTCGCCGTACTCGTTGAGCACGACCGCTTCGTCCACCAGTTCCAGCGTCCGCGAATTGACGCCCAGGTCGGCAAACTCGCCGGGATCGACCTTCTCGGAACCGTCGCTGAGGTCGATCAGCACGTCTTTGGTGGAGAACTCGACGTCGGTGGTTTCGACGCTGATTTCGGGCTTCACCAGCTTGGTCTTCGCCGTACCGCCCACAAACTGCCCCAGCGTCAGCTCCAGCGTTCCCTTGGCCGTGGTGCCGGATTCCGGCAGCCACTGGAAAATATCGACGACCGCCCCGGCGTCGCGCGGCCCGGTGGGGCCTTTGACGCGGGTGAGGTAGTATTGGGCGTCGTGCTCGACGTGGACGGGCGGCGTGGGCTGCGACCAGTTCGTCCAGCGGATCGTGCCCTGGCTGACGGTCGGCGTGCGGGTTTCGTCCGTGCGCCCCGTGCGGTCCGGGTGGTTGGGATTGGCGAGCTTGACGCGAACGCGGTAACGGTACGCGTTGCCGGGCTCGACGGTGAAGTCGAGATAGCGGAACAACAGCAGTTGCCCGGCGGCGCTGAGGCTGACGTCGAGCTGCTTCTTGATCTGGCCGGACATCTGCTGCATGACTGTCTGGTCCATGTCCATGCCGCTCATCATCTGCTGCATGAGCATGCTCGAATCCATGCCGGCCATCTGCTGCCGGCCCTGCTGCAGGTTATAGGCGATGTCCGCGAAGCCTCCGGGCTCTAATTCCTGGGACTGGCCCTGGGCCATTTGCTCGCGCTGTTCGGCGAGTTCGGCGGCCTTGGCGTCGATGAGCTTGGCCAGTTCTTTGCCCTCCGGGGTCATGTGGAAATTCCGCACGCGCGGGTGCGAGACTTCTTCGCCCCAGACGCCCATCAGCCGCATGGGCAGGGGCGAAGTGATCCGGGGCGTGGTGATGCCCGGATCGACGATTTCCTCAAACTCGGCCGCTTTTTTCAGCACCTCGACCGAATGCTCCAGCGCGAGTTTCTCCCAGGGACCGGCCCAGGGATCGGCCCCCGCCTGCGCCGTTTGCCGCTCGATCTCGAAATCGAGGACCTCCAGCAGCGAGCTCGGAGGGCTGGGAACGCGCTCCCGATCGTTCAGGGCGTCGATGATGTTCTGCAACTGGCGACGGAAGGGGAAGACACCTCGTACGGCGACGAACCGCACGCCCTCGCCGCTGAGACTCGAGGCCATTCCGCCGCCCATGCCCGCCCCGGGACCCATATCGGAGCCGAGGCCTGCGTCGGCGCCGTGACCCCCGGCGGCCATGGGCATGGGGAGCGTCATCGGCAATGCCTCCGCCGCGCCGTGACCTCCGCCCGCGCCGAACCCTGCGTCGCCCATGGGCATCGGAAGCCCGGCGAGGCCGCCGCGGTTCTTGCGACGGATGACCGGTTCGTCTCCGGCCGGCTGGTTCGCCGTGCCGTTAGCGGCGGCCAATGGATCGAGACCGTCCTCCGACATCAGCGTCGGCGTCGTTTCTATAAACACCCGGACCGGATCGGCGATCGGTTCCTCGACGATGAGCCATTCCGGCTCGTCGATCGGCTCGCGGCGGCGGTTGGGCTTGAAGATCAGGTCCTTGCCGGGACCGTAGCCCACTCCCAACTGGTCGACGTCGAGGTCGGCCAGCATCATCTGCGAGTTCTGCACGATGTTGTCGTTCTGCGCGAACTCCTGGCGCTTTTCTTCCGGCCAGCGGCTCTGTTGGAGGTTCTGGGCCTCCGCCGCGGCTCGCTTCACAAGTTCCTCGGGCGTGGTCTTGTCGTAGGTGCCCCAGCGGCTCATCATCATGACGACCACCAGCGAGATGACCGCGACCAGGCCGAGGCCGAACTTCTCGCCGTGCTCGATCATCAGCTTCTGAAAATCGAGGCCCTTGAGGTTCGCTTTCATCGTGTCTCGTCTTTCGCTGGGCGGCAGGGCGTGAGAAGCTGCCGCCGTGTTGTTCGACCGGAGCTATCGCGGAATCGGGGATCGGGTCCGTTCGACAGACGCATCAGTTGCCGGCGGCGGGTGCCGCTCCGGTGTCAGGAGAACTCGCTGCCGGTCCCGGGCCCGGGCTTACCGACGGGGGAGCACCTTCGGCGGGGGCCGCCGGCGCTTCCGGAGTTGTCGGCGGTGATTCGGCCGCCGGAGCGTCACTGGGCGGCGTGTCTGTGGCCGCCGGTGCGGCGGCAGGATCCGCCGGTGGGGTCTGTGCGCCTGCCGCTGCGGGGGCTGTGGGATTGGCCGGTGCGCCCTCGGCCGGTGGTGCGGCCTCTTGTACGACGGCACCTGCCGGAGCGGTCGCCAGTGCCGGATCGGCCGATGGCGTGACGGTCGTCTCAGGCGTGAGGCCGTCGTCCTGCTGGCCGCTGAAGTCCGGCGGCCGGAACAAGGTCATTTCGCCGGCGATGGCGACCAGTGCCAGCGAGGGGTCACTCATCGCGCGGTCCAGAGTGTCCTGCGCCGCGCGGAGTTTGGCCGCATCCGCTGGGTTCTGCCCTGCACCGGCGGCGACACCCATCGGCGCACGGCCCATGGGGTTCAATCCCATGGGATTGGCACCCATGGGGAATCTGGCCCCTCTGTTTCCGCCAAAGGCGGGCGGGCGAAACGGCTGATTGCCTGCGGCCGGCAAGGCCCCCGGCAGGAATCCGCCCCCGCCGCCAAACGCCATCATCGGATTCATGTTGTTGGAGGAGCCGCCGCCTGACGACGAGGCGGCCCCGAATTCACCCTGCTGGACGCGGATGATCTGCACCGGCCAGTCGAGGCTCGAGAGTTCGGCCAGGAGCTCCGGCAGCCGCGTGTGGTCGATGACCAGCTCCATGTAGAAGCCGCGAGTCTTGAAGGGCAGCTCTTCGCTGTTGTCGATGTAGCGCTTCCGCTGCTGCCCGGCCTGACCGGTGTTGCCGTAGCCCATGCCCATGGGGCCGCCCGCCGCATCGGGCGTCGTGGCACTGTCCATGGCCGCTCCGTCTTCGCCGGACTGCGCCGCCTGAACGGTATTGGGTCCGAATTCCTCGGCGGGATCGAAGCTGACTTTCGCTGACGGGTTCCCGCCGCCCATGCCGTCCTGAGCCAGGCCTCCCAGCGCTCCCATGCCGCCGCCTCGGCCCGAGCTGGCCATGTAATCCTGCATGCCGTCCATCTCGCCGGTGCCCGCGCCGTCGGCGGCGGCCGGATCGCCCGGCTGCTGTCGCGTCCCGCCGTGCAGCGTGACGCGGATGATGCGGCGTACCGGGGCGTCGGTGATGGATTTGGCGTCGTTGATCTGGTTGACCGCGGCCAGCCCCCTCATCAGCGACCGCATCAGCCACATGTCTTCCTGCGCGTCCCACATATGATCGTCGGGAGCGGCGACGCCCTGGCCGACGCTCTGCCAGTAACCGGCCGGCAGCCGTTCGAGGGCGCCTGTCTGCACATCCACCAGGCCCTGGCCGGTCTCCAGGTCGAAGGGCTTGACGATGTTCAGGATCCGCTGGTACTCGCTCTCGTACTCGTGCGGATAGAGCTCCTTGGCCGTTAGCGGAATCTTTCCGCGATAGGGGACATTGGCCATTTCCGACTGAATGTTGATGGGCCACAGCATCAGGTTCTTCTGCTTGAGCCACAGGAAATCGGCCGCCGCCTGCAGCCGCTGCCGCTCCGCGACATTCACCTTCTCGATCGCCTCGCTCCACTGCTGATTGGGAGCGTTCGCGCCGGACTGGACGCTGACGCCCTCGAGGTACGTCACCCGCTCGTCGATGGCGGCCTTGGCGCTGCCGGTGCCCAGGAACCAGCCCACGAGCGGCACCAGCAGGGCCAGCCCGAAGATGATCCAGTACTTATGGGCGAGGATGGGTTTCAGGTTTTCCATGAGTGAGAACTCGACAGCAAAAGCAGTTTCGATCAAATGCCGAATGTCGAATCAGTCGAGGGTCGAGAGTCGAGGGTCGAGAGCCAGACGCAAGCGGGGATCGGATCCTTCTGGCTCTCGACTCTTGACCCTCAGCCCTCGACCCTTTCTTTCGTCATTCGGGCTTCGTCATTCGTCATTATCTATTGTGGCTGATTCGGGTCTGTTCCCGCAGCCAGGTCCGTGTGGCGTTTGAGGAACTCGTCGAACTCTTCCTGCGTGATCTCCAGCCGTGCCCGGCGGAGACGTTCCTTGTGACGCTCCTCGATGGTGAGTTGCTCGAACTTCTGCAGGTGCTCGGTGGCGGCCTGCGCCGTAAACTGCGACCGCAACTGTTCCTCCACGTTGACGGGTGCGCCGCCGGCGGCCGCATCCGCCGGCGTGCTCTTGATGAGGGCGAGCGTGGTGTCGTACAGGTCCTTCATGACCGCGAACTTCGCCTGTTCGAGGGCGCCGCGCGGCTTCCAGGCGAATTGAACGATGAACTTCGTTTCGTGGATCGTCCGCCTCTCGTCGCGCCGCTCGGGAGTCAGGCCGAGGTTGGTCGTGTCGATGCCGCCGCCCGGCTGCCCCATGGGAGCCCCGAAAGCGTCGGGATCATCCAGGAGTCCGGGGGCGTAACCGTCTGCGGCGTCCATGGGCATGGGCATTGCGTCGGCCATGGGCATCTCACCCGGGCCGCCGCCGTAGCCGGGATCCTCCGCACCATCGCTCCCATCGCCCGGGCCGTATCCTCCGTCCCCCGCGTCGAAACCGCCCCCGGTGCCGAAACCGCCAAAGTCGACGCCGGGACTTTCTTTCGCATTGGGATCGAACGGAATCAGGGCGTGCTTGACCTCCACGATCGTGGGATGGCTGATGCCCAGCACCCGCACCGGCGTGGCGCCCACGCTCCACTGCTTGAGCTGCTCCAGCAGGGTCGTGCGGGCATAGCCGACGCCGCTGCCGGTCGCCAGATTCCTGGGATTGTGGTGATAGTGAACGCACTCCAGGACCCACACATAGCCCGGGCCGGAAGGCGGAGATTTCTTGTCGCGGTCCAACATCACGTCTTTGGCCAGCGGGCTGAGCGCGGTAAACCACGCCCCCATGTCCGGCACTTTCTGCTGGGTGATGGTCACCACGCGGATGCGGTTCTTCCTTTCGATGTCCTGAATGTCGCGCTGCCGCCCCTCGTCGCGGGGCAGACACTCGCCGATCGCCTTGAACACCCGCGCCCAGTTCAGCCGCGTCTCCAGTGGCATCAGCAGCTTGCCCTGGTTGGTGCGGATCAGGCCGTGGTCGGCGACTTTCTGGTCGTACTGGCTCTTCTGGCTGGCGACGGTGCTGTTGTGCCGCTTGACCTCGCTGACCGCTCCGGTGCTGTCGTCGCCGAAGCGATCGACGCTGACCGAGCGCTGCATGTTCGCCGTCAACACGCCCGAGAGCATCAGCGCGAACAAGAGCACCGCGGCCGCCACCGCCGCCCACGGCTTCTTGCGGCGGATGACGCGGGCGGTCTTGATTTCCGGCGGCAGCAGCGTGGTCTTGATGCTCGTCAGTTCCAGCGCCTGCAGCGCCAGCCCGTACGGCACGGCGAAGCTGAGGGCGTTCTCCTGGAACAGCGGCTGGCCCAGCACGCTGTCGCCCACGAGGCCCTTGAACTCGTCCAGCCGCTCGACCTCGTACTGCAGGTTCTGCTGCAGGAACTTCTGCAAGCCGGCCAGCTTGAAGCCGTTGCCGATGCCCACGACCTTCTTGATTTTGGCGTTGCGGTTGACGCTGGAGAAATAGCCGATCGACCGCTGGATCTCGGAGACGTAATCGTTGAATACCGGCCTGAGCGCCTGAAAGACGGCCCGCGGGTCGGGGCTTTTCGTGGCGTTGCACTTCAAGTGCTCGGCCTTGGCGAAGGTGAGCTTCATCTCCTTCGTCAAAGCGCGGGTGAAGTGGTTGCCGCCGATGGGGACGTTGCGAATCCAGATCTTCTTGCCGTTGGAGACCAGCAGGGTCGTATTGTCGGCCCCCATGTCGAGGAAGATGTAGTATTCGTCGGCGGGCGGCTGGGCGCCCTCTTCGGCTCCCGGGCGGATGCCGAGCTGGTCGTAGCTCAGCACGTTGTACAAGGCGAGCGGGGCGATCTGGATCAGGTCGATTTCGAGCTTTTTGTCCGTGAAGGGCTTGAGGTGCTGGAGCACCTGCTCGCGCTTCATAGCAAACAGCCCGACCTCGGCCTCCAGCAGGAAGCCGCTTTCCTCGGTGCCTCCGCCCAGCGTCTGGTAATCCCAGATGACGTCTTCGAGGGCGAAGGGAATCTGCTGGCGGGCCTCGTACTTGACGATCTCCGAGACTTTGCTCGATTCGACCGGCGGGAGCTGGATGAACCGGGCCAGCGCCGTCTGCCCCGGCACGCTGATCGCGATCGCATCGCCGGAAACATCGTTCCGCGAGAGGAATGTCTCCAGGGCCTGCGGAATCAGCTCCTCAGGGATAGCATCCGGCTGGCTGAGAATTTTCGGGTGGGGGACGTAATCGAAGGCGACCGCGATCACCTGGTTGGCCGCCTCGGCATATCGCAGCCGCAGGGCCTTGAGGCCGGCCTGCCCAATATCGATGCCCCACACGCCACGGTTTTCGGCCATGGCCTCGATGCTCCTGAAGAAACGGCGGATTGGAACGAGCGCGAGAGGTGCCGGTGCGTGGCGAGAAACCAGCGCACCAGAAGCTAACCTACCAGACCGTCTGAAGTTCAGTCAACGAAAAACGTTTGCTCGGACGGCCCGCACAAGCCGGTCGGCGGAAAAGTTTACGCGGAAACCAGCCGACCGGCGAGGGGCAACCGGTGCAGCGGGCCGAGCCGGCTTCCCCTGACACCTGTCGCTCCGTGGACTGAGACGCTGCGCCGTTGCGGCGCGTTCCCGAAATTTTCGGGGAACCCGGCATTCCCGATCGCGGAGGTCATTCTGCACCGAATTGGCGAAGAACGTCTTCGAGTGGCTCAGCCACCCCCAATTCGCCGGCCCACTGACGCATGTATTACTCGTCGAGCTGTCCCTGCGTGAATAGCACATCCTGCACGTCGGAGACATCGCGCGGTCTCCCAGCGACGAGCTTGAGCAGAATGAGATCCTCAGGGCTGACAAACCACACCGACGTGCCGTCGATTGCCTCCCGTCTCCGCCGGCTGAGCAAACCGTGCTGGTAGGGCGACTCCGCAAGGAACACGTCGACGTCGACGCCTTTCTCGCCCAGGTACAGTCGCACTTTCACCAGCGACAGGCCGGCGACTTCGTCCACCCAGCCGCGCAGATAGGGCTCGGGGACGGTGTATCCCGCGCCTTCCAATGCGGCATAGAACTCGGGAAGCCGGTCCCGGTCGACGGCCAGCGTGAAGTCGAGGTCGTAGGTCGCCCGCGGGATCGCGTAAATCCTCACTGCCAGGCCGCCCATGACTGCGTAGGGGACCTTGAGCCGCTCGAACAGCGACGCCAATTGCACGAGGGCGTCTGTGAGCGCGTCCATCAGTCGCTCTTTTTCGTGCGGGCAAAGGCCTCGCGCAGACGGCGGTTGCGCTCGTCGTTTTCGCGGCGCAACAGCTCGAACCGCCGCTCGACGACTTCCGGGCTGCCGCGCAAGAGCCACGGGATCTCATTGCGGATCATCTCCAGCGTCAGTGCCAGCCGCTCGGAGTTCGTCATGCGGCGGTAGCGTTCC
>JAHWKJ010000724.1 GCA_019347905.1 Planctomycetota bacterium | reverse complement strand
GCCGGATGCAAATGACGCACGGGTGTCATATTCGACGGGTGCTTTCTGGCGGCATCCACCGGCTCCGGGCGCGAACGTGGTCACCGGGCCTGAGACCAGGATGACGCTGGATTACATCGAGCAGGGAGACGGAACGGAGCAAACGCTGCTGCTGGCTGAGAACCGTGAAGCCGGCGCATGGGCCTTCGTCGATTCCTCGGGCAACCCACGGCCGACATTCACGATCGACCAGGTGGGTTTCGGCCTGAACCTCAACCACCCGAACACGGGCGGCAGCTCGCCCGCGGTCGTCGACCTGCGGCAGAACCTGACCAACGGCAATCCGGCCTTGTTTCTGCCCACCAACCTCGTGAGCATCGGCGACTCGCATCCGAATTCGAGCGCGCTCGTCGGTCGTGAGGGTGATGCCCCACGTCCCAGCTCCAACCACGACGGCATCATTCACGTCACGTTTGCCTCTGGTCGGGGTGGCCAAATCAGCGATTCGATCGACAGGCGGGTCTATCTGCAGTTGCTCACCGCGAACGGCCAGCGGAATGGCCAGGGCGTCGTGAATCCCAACGACTATTGATCCGCCCGCCAAATCGCGCGGCAGCGGTTTCATGATCGCACCGAACCCGGCTTCGCCCTGTGGCGCGGCCGGGTTCTCCCTTTTTTGTGCGTCGGCCTTCCAAGGCCGGCCGGGTGGTCCGCGGAGCTACCGAACGTCTGACGGAGGCGTACGTCGCGCTCTGCCATTCGCCCGCAGGCCACCACTGCGATAAATCCTTCCGTACCTACAAACGTCCAGAAGTTTTGTCGCTTGCGCAAATTTTGAAGCTGGCGTCGAAGGTCGGATTTGAACAGGAGCAAACGAAGGAAACGGAGCAGAACGGCTTTGGCCTTGCCCACGAATAGTGGGCAAGGCCAACGGCCATCCTCCATCTTCCATCCTCGCGGACCGACCCCGTCACCCCGTCACCCCATCACCCCGTCACCCCCCTCAGCGCCGCGCGGTACAGCGCCGCGAGGCTGCCAGCGTCCACGGGGCGCGGGTTAAAGCGGCCGGTCCATTGGGCGGCGGCTTCTTCGGCCAGGCCGGCAAGGGCGCTCTCCGTGACTCCGCACTCGGAAAGCGTCGTCGGGTTGCCGGCCAGCTCGACGAGGCTCTTTACGTGCTCGGCCAGGCGCTCCGCGGCCTCGGGGTCGCTTCGCTCGCACAGGCCGGCGTCTTCGGCCAGTTCGCCGTAGGTTGGGCCGGCTGTCGGGGCGTTGTAGCGGAGGACGTGCGGCAGCATCACGCCGATCGCGACGCCGTGGATGATGTCGAACCGGGCCGTCAGCGGGTTAGCGAGCGCGTGCGTGGCGCCGAGCATCGAGTTCTCGATCGCCGCCCCGGCCAGGTGCGCTCCCAGCAGCATCGCGCCGCGGGCGTCCATGTCGCCGGGCGATTCGAAGATCCGCGGGAAACCGCCGGCCAGCAGCGACCATGCGCGGCGGCTGAACATCTGCGAGACCGGATTGCGAGCCGTCGTCACGCTGGTTTCCAGCGCGTGGCTGATGGCATCGACGCCGGTGGCCGCCGCGACCGCCGATGGCATGCTCACGGTCAGCTCGGGGTCGAGGATCGCGACGCGGCAGGAGGCCTTCTTGTCGCCGCAGGCCATCTTCAAGTGCGTTTTGGGATGGGCGATGACGGCGAACGACTGGGCCTCGCTGCCCGTGCCGGCGGTGGTGGGGACGGCGATCATCGGCAGCATGGGGCGGCCGGCCTTGGCCACGCCCTGGTAGTCTTCCATGCGGCCGCCGTTGGTGAACAGAAAGTTCACGCCCTTGGCGCAGTCCATGCTGCTGCCGCCGCCCAGGCCCACGATGGAGTCGATCTTCGCATCGCGGGCGGCGGCGAGGGCGCGGTCGACGTCGTCGGTGGTGGGGTTCGGCTGGACGTCGTCGAAGACGGTCACGGCCAGGGCGGCGGCTTCGAGCGACTTTAGCGCGCGGGCTTGGTGGCCGGCCGCACGCAGGCCGGAATCGCTGACGAGCAGCACGCGGCGTCCCCCCAGTCCGGCGGCCAGTTCTCCCAGCCGATCGAGGCTGCCGCCGCCGAAGATGACGCGTGTGCGCGGCGCGTAGTCGAAAGGCGCAAGCGCCGCGCCGTTCGACGACGGCAGAGGGCTGATCTGGTCCATAGGAAGCCGACGTGGCCGGGCGGGGAAGGCGCAGGTGAGGCCGTGGGGCAGGTTCACCCGATTCTAAGGCCTCGCGTTCGGATTTGGCAAACACGGGCGCGAAAGACGCGGAGGATGACGCAAAGGCGCAAAGGGGCCGCAAAGGGAAAGGCAGGGGGACGACCACGAAAGGCACGAAAGGCCCAGCGCGGCCTCGCCAGGCTTGGCCGCAACCAAATTGAACAGAAGGCAACGGAGATAACGAAGACTCGAAATTGAAGCCTCCAGAGCCGTTCTCTCCGTTTCCTTCGTTCGCTCCTGTTTAAATCCGCCGTCAAGGCGTACATCAGGAATCTGCGACCCCGCGGTTTTCGTCCCGGAGGGACGCTTCGAGAATAGCCCAGCGATTCATCGCTGGG
>JAHWKJ010000723.1 GCA_019347905.1 Planctomycetota bacterium | reverse complement strand
TGGTAGAACAACACCGTCTCGACCGCCCGCACAAACAGGTTCACCCACGCATCGCGACGGCGAATGTGCACCAGCTCGTGCGCGATGACCGCTTCGATCACCTCGGCCGGCAGCCGCGCAAGCCACGCCGCCGGCAGAACCACCACCGGCCGCCACAACCCCGCGGCCAACGCTTCCCCGACCGAGGAAGACACCAGCATCCGCGGGGCGCGACGCAGGCCCAGCCGGCGACGAAAACGCTCGACCGTGCCCCGCCAGCGTTCGGGCAGCGCCGAGCCGCGGCGGGTCAGCCATTCCAGCGCAAGTGCACCGGCGGCCAGTCGCAGGCTGAATGCCAGAACGCCGCACAACCAGCCCGTGAGGATCCACGGGCGGACGGGGGCGAGAGTGTCAGTCGGCACAGCCGCGGTCTCGATATTCGTCCTCGAAGCGGATTGCTCTGCGGCGTTGGGGGTCTGCGGTACGCCCCGCGCTGCTTCTTCAAGTTCCACGTAGGCCTCGACCGCCGCGTCAGTCAACGCCGCTTCGACGGCCGCTTCGCGATGGTGCGCGGCTGCGGTTTCGGGAGGGGGTGAGACGGTTGCAAACGTGATCAGCGGCACGATCGCGGAGGCGCCCAGAGCGGCGAGCGTCACCGCATACCGGACGTGAGACTGCCGCGGCCGCGCGAGCCCGAGCACGGCGAACGTCACCGCGGCGATCGCGGTCCCCTGCCAGAGGAAGTGCAACAGCGTGAGTGCGAGCCGTTCGCCGGCGGGCGTCGAGAAGGCGTCGAGCATCAGTGGTCCTCCCCCCGTTCGCGGCCGTACTCTTCGATGGCTTCACGAATCGCCGCCAGCTCTTCCTCCGTGGGGCTGGCGTGGTCGAGCAGGTGCGAGACCAGCGTGCTCGCGGAACCTTCAAAGGCCCGCCGACACAAGTCGCCCACCATTCGGCCCAGCGTCTTTTCCTGGGCGAGGTTGGCCCGGTACAGAAAGGCGCGGCCCGATCGTTCGCGCACGACCAGACCCTTCTCGACCATCACGTTGAGCAGACTCATCACCGACGTATACGCCCGCGGGCTGCGACGGCGCTGATTGAGCGCATCCATCACGTCGCGGACGGAGGAGAGGTCGCGCTGCCAGAGGATCTTCAAGACCTCCAGCTCCGCGGGCGTTGGGTGCTTTGTTTTCGGCCGGGCCATGCCTGCCTCACTGCAGGATCCGGGGACGACACTTCCGCCCATGCTACGGCAAAACCAGTAGTTGTCAACTGCAAAACCCGTAGATTCATTGGGAAGGCGGAAAGGGGCGACGCAAAGGCGCGAAGCCACGCAAAGAGAAGAAGAGCGATGACCCTACGGTGCGCGTGCCAGCATGCGCAGGCGCTTGCCTCTTCGCGGCCGCTGCGCAACGAAACGGGCCGCCTGACGGCGGCCCTTCGATTGTTGCTTCACGCGGCCCAGGCTCAACTGGCGAGCGAGTAGCCCGCCTGCTGCCACGCCTCGACGCCGCCCTTGAGCGCCTTGGTGTTCTGGAACCCGCGCTGGCTGTACTTCTCCGCCAGACCGGCGGAAGACCCCTCGTTCGGTCAAGCGCAGTAGAAGATGACCTCGCGGTCCTTCTCCAGCGCGTCGGCCCGCGACTCGAACTCGGCCAGCGACATGGCCCCTTCGAGGTGGTTCTTCTCGAACTTCTCCGGCTCGTCGTACGCGCAGACGAGCAGCGCGTCCTTCGACTGCATATCCTTGTGGGCTTCCTGCGGCCCGATGCGTTCGGCAGCCATTGGTTCCCCCTCCATTCGTTTTTGGTCGGTGGTGTCTCTGCCGCGCATCATCGATGTGCCGCCACAGGGTGGGAACCGGGGGAATTCCGCACTGCCGGCTCCGGAGTAGACGGGTCGCTCCGCGACTCGAGATCTCCGGTCGCGGAGCGACCGGTCTACTTTGCCGCTTTTAGCGGCCGGCGGGCTGCACGCCGCGGGCGGCGGCTTCGCGCGTGAACACCTCGTCGACCTTGATCACCACTTCCGGCTCCAGGATCAGGTCGTTCGGCACTTCCGAGAACGCAATGATCGACAGGTCCGGCAGCGCCCGCGAGAGCAGGTTCCGCACCGGACGCCGCAACAGCGTATCCACCAGCAGCGCCACCTCCTGCCGCCGCTGGCTGGCCTCGCGGCATTCGACGGCGATCTTCACGATCAGCTTCTCGAGCTGCTCGGGGCCCAGGGCGATCTTGCCGTCGTGCAGGGACTTGCGCAGCTCCAGCTCCAGCAGCGGGTCGAAGACGATGGCGTGGATCCGCTTGCGTTCGTCGGTGAACGGCTCGCAGATCGCCCGCGCCAAATCGCGGCGGATGCGCTCGGCCAGTTCGTCGGGATCCTTGGTCGTCGGCGCGTGGCTGGCGAGACTTTCCAGGATCCGCGTGAGGTTGGTGATCGGCACCCGCTCGTTCAGCAGGATCGTCAGAATGCGGTGCAAGAGGCCCATGCTGACGACATTCGGGATTAAATCGTCGATCACCGCCGGCGCGCTCTCGCGGACGCGGTCCACAAGCTGGTTCAGGTCCTCGCGGCTCAGAAGCTCACC
>JAHWKJ010000722.1 GCA_019347905.1 Planctomycetota bacterium | reverse complement strand
ATCACCAGCGTCCGCAGCGCAATGCAGGTATCCATGTTGCCGGTGAAGTCGACGTAGCCCACAGCGCCGGCATACGGGCCGCGGCGGTGCGGCTCCAGTTCGTCGATGATCTCCATCGCCCGCACTTTGGGCGCGCCGGAGACCGTTCCCGCGGGGAGACCCGCCCGCAAGGCGTCGAGCGCCGTCTTGCCCTCCAGCAGCCGGCCGGTGACGTTCGACGTGATGTGCATCACGTGGCTGTAGCGCTCCACGACCATCACGTCCGAGAGCTTCACGCTGCCGAACCGGGCCACGCGGCCCACGTCGTTGCGGGCGAGATCGATGAGCATGACGTGCTCGGCACGCTCTTTGGGGTCGGCCAGCAGTTCGTCGGCCAGCCGCCGATCTTCGGCTTCGTCGCCGCCCCGCCGCCGCGTGCCAGCCAGCGGACGGATCGTGACGCCGCCGTCTTCCACGCGGACCATGATCTCCGGCGAACTGCCCACGAGATTCACGTTCGGCGTTTTGAGCAGGAACATGAAGGGGCTGGGATTGACCACCCGCAAAGCGCGGTAGATATCGAGCGGCCGCGCTTGCGTTTCGCGTTCGAGTCGCTGGCTGAGCACCACCTGAAACACGTCGCCCGCACGGATGAACTCCTTGCACGCCTCGACGGCCTGTTCGAACCGCCTGCGGTCGAAGTTGGAACGCACGCGCCGGCCATCCACCATCTGTGCTTCGCTTGCCGAACCACCGGGCCCGGTCGAGGCGTCGCTCCGCAGGGCGATGTCCGTCAGTTGCAATTCGTCGGTGCCGCGCTGCAACTGCCGGCAGAGTTCGTCCACGCGCTGGCAGGTGCGGTCGTACTCCGCACGCAGGTCGCCCGCATCGCTGCGGCCGTGCGCCACCACAAGCACCGTCTTGTTGATCTGGTCGAACACGACCATGCGGTCGTAGAACGCGAACGACAGGTCCGGCAGCCGGCGGTCGTCCTCGGGCGCGCTGGGCAGCCGCTCGCTGTAGCGGACGACGTCGTAGCCCGCGTAACCCACGGCACCTCCGGCAAAGCGGGGCAGGCCGGGCAGGTGCACCGCCCGGTACTGGCGGAGCAGCCGCTCCAGATCGTGCAGCGGGTCGTCGGAGGTGTAGCGTTCCGGCTCGGGCTGCCCGGCGCGGCGAACGACGACATCGTTGCCCCAGGCGTCGAGCTGGAGGAAGGGATCGGCCCCGAGAAAGCTGTAGCGGCCGATCTTTTCGCCCCCGACGACGCTCTCGAACAGAAAGGACGAGTCTCCCCACTGGATGCGGCAATAGGCGCTGACGGGAGTCAGGGTGTCGCCCACCAATTGCCGATAGACCGGAACGAGCCGGCTCTCGCGAGCCAGCCGCTCGAATTCTTCGTAGCTGGGGAAGTGCCTCATCGGGTATCCCGTCACGGGCTCAGACCCCTTTGCGGACGCACACGAGTTCCATTGGGCGAGTCGCTCGCCCGCAAGGGGGTCTGACCCCGTTGAGCCCCGTCGACGGCGCGTGCGCCGATCCATAGTAGCGGACGGTCTTTACGTCGCCCAGCCTCTCGCGGCGCCGCTTGACACGCCTCCCCCCCCAGCTAGAATTGACCTGCTCGACGCTCATGACCGCGACTGTAGATGCGGCTGTTCTCCGGCGCACAATCATGAAGAAATGCAGCCGTTGCTCGAAGCCCGCGACCCTGCACATCACCGAAGTCCGCGGCGGCAGTGTGCAGGAAGTGCATCATTTTTGTGAGAGCTGCGCGCACGATTTCCTGAAGAACCCGCACCAGCACGACACGCTGGACGACGCCGACGCGCTGGCCGAGAAGCTGGCGGAAGTCGCCGGTGGCCGCGATCTGGACGAGATGGACCAGATCGTCTGCCCCAACTGCGGGATCAGCTTCCGCGAATTCCGCAGCCAGGGACGTTTGGGCTGTCCGCACGATTACGTGGCCTTCGAGCGCGAGCTGATGCCTTTGCTCGAGAACATCCATGGCGAAAAGCAGCACACGGGAAAGTTCCCGCGGCGGGCCCCCGACGGCAGCGAGCGTCAGTACCGCCTGATCCGTATGCGCAACGAGCTGCGAACCGCCATCGAAGAAGAAGCCTACGAGCGCGCCGCCCGCCTCCGCGACGAAATCCAGGCGCTGGAAACTGCCCTCGGCGAACCCGAGATGGACTAGAAGGCGAGGTCGAACCTGTGGATCTGGACTCGCTGACGCGCACCAGCGGGGAGTGGCTGCGAGGCGATGGGCCGGAATCCGACATCGTCATCTCCAGCCGCATCCGTCTTGCCCGCAACCTCGCGCAGTTCCCGTTTCCCAACCGGGTCGATGATTCGGCCCGCAACGAAATCGAAGAACTGCTGCGCGAGAAGATCGAGCACATTCCCGTCGATGCCGGCCTCGATTACGTCAACGTTCGCGTGCTCGAGGAGCTGGACCGCCAGTTCCTCGTCGAGCGGCAGCTCATCAGCCGCGAACTCTCGGAAAGCCAGGGCTCGCGCGGCGTGGGCATCAGCCGCGGCGAAAACGTCAGCCTGATGATCAACGAGGAAGACCACCTGCGGATGAGATCG
>JAHWKJ010000721.1 GCA_019347905.1 Planctomycetota bacterium | reverse complement strand
CGGAGGCTTTCCTCTGAAAAAAGCCGACGGATTGCCTCTTGCAAGCCGGCGGCCTCGAAGCTGTCGTCGGGCAGACGAACGAACCTCGTAGGTTCAGGGAGCAGGCATTTAGTAGGCCAGCACGGCGTCGATGCCGAAGACGGTATCGCCCATCGGCAGGCCGAGGGTCTGTTCGGCGAACGCCGTGTTGTCGCTCCATTGGGTGCGGACTTCCGGCCGGAAGACCAGGTTGGCGTGCGGGCGGATGTTGACGCCGGCCGTCACCTCATAAATCGACTCGCCACCGGTCTTCCACCACTCGGCCCGCACGCCGGTCTTCACACAGTCGTTGACCGTGTAGAACAGATAGTTGGCCGCGCTGATCTGGTGATCGCCCCCGAGATTGGTTTCCACCAGATCGCTGCTGAGCACGTACTGCCACTTGTCGGTCACATCGGCGGTGACAACGATGTGCTGCGTGTAGCCTTCGCCGCGGACGCCCAGATCGCCGACGGTCGTGATATAGGCGAAGGTCACATCGTCGGCGAGGCCAATGCTGAATCCGCCGATGAAGTTGCTGCCGTCGGAGTTGTCGCCGTCGTTGAAATCCTCAAAGCCCGTGTCCCAGCCGGCCGTCCAGCCGGCGTAGATGGTGGTGTCCTCGCCGGCGCTGTAAGTCACGAGCGCACCGGTGTGGGTGAACGGTTCGTTGTAGACGTGCGTGTAGGCGTGGCTGTAGAAGAAGTTTCCGGGAGCCCCCACGACCTCATAGCCGGCCGGCGTGAAGAAGTGACCGGCCTTTACCGACCAATCGCCGGAGGCCAGCTCCAGATAGAGCTGCGGCAGCGCCCAGTGATAGATGCCGTGGTCGAAGCCGTTCATGAAATCCCAGGTGCCCGGAGGATTCCCGAAGGCCTGCGTGTTTTCGCCGTCCAGGCCGTACATGACGTCGAAGCGGAAGCCCCAGTCGAGGCCACACTCGCCGTCGGCGACCTTTTCGGCATACAACCACTGCTGGTGCAGGTTGATGTCGTTCGAGTTGTTGTTGAACATCAGGCCGCCGAGACTGCGGGAGTGATAGCCCACCGAGGTCCAGCCGCCGATCGTGAGATCGCTGTCGCCCAGGATCTCGTCGGACAGCGACCACGGCTCGCCGAGATCGCAGCCGTCATCGCAGCCGTTGCCGGCGCAGCCGTTGCCCACGCAATCGTTGCCGACGCAATCGGTCGCGCAGGCGCCGGTGTGTCCTGCCATGGGAGCGGGCCCCGGGGGCACGTCTTCCCCTTCCGCCCCGGCGGCCGGTGGCGGCGGAGGTTCCAGCGCAAAGGCCGCCGCGGCGGGAGTGAGCGCCAAGCCACCCGCCAGCAGTCCGGCGCGGGCGAGTTTCCGCAGGGTCCAATCCTTCAGCGACGCGTGCATCATCCCAACTCCTGTGTGTATGGTCACAACCCGAGGAATCCCCACCAAACCGGCGGAGCCGGGCCGGCCGGGCGAGGCGGGCTCGCCATGCCGTCTGTCAGGACCCGCCAGAGCCGCGTCCGCAGAGCCTCGTGCTCGTCGAGCACGAGCGGTGCGGCTCGCACGGCCGTCGGGTTGAGCGCTTTCGGGCCGACAGGTCTTACTCCGATGATCGGAACTAAAGGAACCAGACGATGATGCGAAACGGCGGCGAAGTCAGGATCTCTTTAATCCGCAGAACCAGAACACGGCGTTCCTCCGGAGCATTCGTCTCAATTGCTGGACAGCCTCCCACACCGCCAGTAAAAAAGCCGTAGGAATGCGCAATCCGGTCGAGAAGCACCGAGAGAGGAACTGAACGGATGGCTCCAGAGGCGAAGCCCGCGCAGCCGGTCAGCGGCCAGGTGATGATCGAGGCCCGCGGCCTCAGCAAGTTTTACGGGCCGTTTGCGGCGGTCAAAGACGTGAGTTTTTCCGTTCCCCGCGGGCAGGTCGCCGCCTTTCTGGGACCCAACGGCGCCGGAAAATCGACCACGATGAAGCTGCTGACCGGCTTCCTCGCTCCGTCGGAGGGGCAGGCGGTCATCGGCGGCCATCCGGTGGAAACCGATCGCCTCGCGGCCAGCCGATTGATCGGCTACCTGCCCGAAAACGGGCCGCTCTACAACGAAATGACCCCCTGGGGCATTCTCAAGTATCTGGGTCAGGCCCGCGGTCTCTCGGGCGATGAGCTGTCCCGGCGGATGGATTTCGTCATCGACAAGTGCGCTCTCGGCGGCGTGCTGGGCAAGGCCATCGGCAAACTCTCCCGCGGCTACCGGCAGCGCGTGGGTATGGCGCAGGCCCTGTTGCACGACCCCGACATCCTCATCCTCGACGAGCCGACCAGCGGTCTCGACCCCAACCAGGTGCACGAGGTGCGGCAGCTCATCCGCAGCCTGGGCGAGACGAAGACGATCCTGCTCTCGACGCACATCCTGCAAGAGGTGAAGGCCGTCTGCAGCCGGGTAATCCTGATTCACGAAAGCCGCATCGTCTTCGACGGCCCGGTCGCCGGCGTGGCGGCCGAGGGCAAGAACATGGAGCAGCGCTTCCGGGAGCTCACGGCGGCATGAGTTTGGTGGAACCACGGAGACA
>JAHWKJ010000720.1 GCA_019347905.1 Planctomycetota bacterium | reverse complement strand
ACCCCGTCACCCCGTCACCCCGTCACCTTGTCACCTTGTCACCTTGTCACCCCGTCACCTTGTCACCTTGTCACCTTGTCACCTTGTCAACCCGCGCTCCTCTGGCGAGTCGCGGCTAAACGCGGCTACAATCGTCTCAGTCCTCCCGACAGCTATTCCGGACCCGTGCACCGCCCGAGCCGCCATGGATTCACTGTATCAAACGTATGCGCAGGCCGTTTGCCGCCGCGAGTTTCTGCGGCGCGGCGGATTGGGAATTGGTTCGATCGCGCTGGCGGCCCTGGCGGGTGACGAACGCCGGGCGAGCGCCGCGCCGTTGGACGCGCCGAACGTCGAAAACCCGCTGGCCGCCCGTGCAACGCATTTCGCGCCGCGCGCCCGGAACATCATCTACCTGCACATGGTGGGGGCGCCCTCGCAGCTCGAACTGTTCGATTACAAGCCCTTCCTCGAAAAGCACGACGGCCAGCCCTGCCCGCCGGAACTGGTCGAAGGCGAGCGGTTCGCCTTCCTGCCGAAGACGGGCCTCAAGCTGCTCGGGCCGCAGTTCAAGTTCCGCAAGTACGGCGAGTGCGGGCACGAGTTTTCGGAACTGCTGCCCCGGCTGGGCGAAGTGGCCGACTACGTCGCGGTCGTGAAATCGCTGCACACCGAGGAATTCAATCACGGGCCGGCGCAGGTCTTCATGATGACCGGCTTCGGCCGGCAGGGGCGGCCCAGCCTCGGGGCGTGGCTGACGTATGGCTTGGGCAGCGAGAGCCGCGATCTGCCGGCCTTCGTGGTGCTCGTGACCGGGCTGACGGGCGGCGGCGGCAGTTCGCTGTGGGGCAGCGGGTTTCTGCCCAGCGTTTACCAGGGCGTGCGGTTCCGCAACAAGGGCGAGCCGGTGCTGTTCGTCAGCAATCCGGAAGGGCTCGACGCCGCCGCCCGCGGACGCATTGTCGACGACATCCGCCGGCTGAACGAGCTGCAGCTTGCGGAAATCGGCGACCCCGAGATCGCGACGCGTATCGCCTCCTACGAGCTGGCGTACCGCATGCAGTCGAGCGTGCCGGGGCTGATGGACACCGCCGGCGAGCCGAAGCACATCCACGAGCTGTACGGCACACAGCCGGGCGAAGCCAGCTTCGCGAACAACTGCCTCCTGGCCCGGCGGCTGATCGAGCGCGGCGTGCGCGTTGTGCAGCTTTACGACGAGGGCTGGGACCATCACGGCGGCATCGCCAAACGCCTGCCCGAGAAATGCCGGCAGGTCGACCGGCCGATTGCCGCGCTACTCAAAGACCTCAAGCAGCGGGGCCTGCTGGACGAGACGCTGGTCGTCTTCGGCGGGGAATTCGGCCGCACGCCCATGCTGCAGGGCGACCGCACCGAAGGCGCCGGACGCGACCATCACAAAGACGCCTTCAGCCTGTGGATGGCCGGCGGCGGCGTGAAGGGCGGCACCGTCGTGGGCAAGACGGACGAACTGGGCTATCACGCCGTCGAAGACAAACTGCACGTCAACGACCTGCACGCGACGATCCTGGCGCTGATGGGCCTGGACCACACGCGGCTGACGTACAAGTTCCAGGGCCGCCGCTTCCGTCTGACCGACGTCGCCGGCCGCGTCGTCGACAAGCTGCTCGCGTGACGGCCGAATCGTCGCGAGCCGGAAAGCACACGCATTTCCCGATCCCCGGCGGGCGGGTGACGGTACCGATTTTGCACGCCAAACCCGCAGGGTGGTACCGGGCACGGCGCGTACAAAGGAGGTCACCATGGCCTACAAGCAGGTGCGCGAGATCCTCGATGACGTCCAATCGTGGCATCAGCAGCTTGCCGACGTTTACGACGAATTGGCGCGCGAGGCGTCGAACGATCGTGTGCGCCTGCTGCTGAATGGATTGCGCAGGCACGAGGAGGAATTCCAGGCCGCCGTGGCACGTTATCAGGCCGATGCTGCCGACGACGTTGACGAGACTTGGATCCAGTACAACCCGGAACCAGACTGGGAAGAGGCCGTTCGCGAGGCCGGGCTGGAGTCGGGATTGCCGCACGAGGAGCTGGTCGCTCGTCTGCAACAGCTCGATCAAAATCTCACGGCGATTTACCGGCAACTCGCAGCCGCGACGGCAGTTCCGCCCGTGGCGGAGCTCTTCGAGTCGTTGGCGCAGATGGAAGAGCGCAAGGAGCAGTGGCGCTCCCAGGCGACCAACGAACTGGAGCAGGATGGCCCGGTGACGTAGAGCAAGCGTCCCGCTTGCTCGGCCGCAGTGCCGCCGCGGAATCTCTGGTGGAACCGCACAAGCGAGCCGCTTGTGCTACGGCTTTAGAGCGCATTCTTACGCGAGTGCCGTTCGATCGACCACGATTTCCGCTCCACGGCGCGCAGCAGCCTCGCATCGGTGGCGGAAGTCGCCCGCCCCAGCCAGCGCTCGAAGAATTGCGGGGGCAGGTCCACGCCCAGTCGCCGCGCGGAAAAGCAGAACTGGGCGAGATCCTTCACGATCCAGTGCCGCGACAGCCGCCGCTTGCGCGCAGCCCGGCCCAGATCGATCACGTACAGTCCGCAGGCGGGGTCGTCACCCGCGGGCACGCCG
>JAHWKJ010000719.1 GCA_019347905.1 Planctomycetota bacterium | reverse complement strand
GTGACCGGCGGGAATCGCGCCGGCGTTCACGGTGTAGAGGAAGCTCTTCGGCTCTACGACGCCATCGAGCAACTCCTGCATCTTCCGCACGTGCGGCGAAAAGCGGCGGTTGAAGCCGACCATCACAAGCGGCGAACTTCCATCGCGCCAGGGCGCTTCGGCGAAAGCGTCCTCAAGCGTGTCGAGCTGCTCGGCGGTGATCGCGAGCGGCTTCTCGACGAACACGTGCTTTCCCGCCTCGAGCGCCTGCCGCACGTACTCGGCGTGGCTGTCGTGCCGCGTCGCGATGACGACGGCTGCGCACGCCGGATCGTCGAGGATGCGGCGGGCGTCGGTCGTGGCTTCGGGGATCGAGAATTTGCGCGCCGCGTGCGCCGCGGTGAGGCCGTTCCGCCCCGCGACGCAGCGCACGTCCGCCCCGGCGGCGCGAAAGGCCGGCAGCAGCACACGCACGGCGAATTCACCCACGCCGATAAACCCCACGCCAACGGGAGCGCTACCGCGTATACGGCCTGCGTGTTCCACCGACGCCCGTGCCGCGACGAGCGAGACGCTGCGGGCGAGTAAACCGCCGGCATCGGGCGCGGACGCCGCCTCGAGAGCGGCGTTCGCGGCGGCGGCGTACTCCAGCAGGATACCCAGCGACGGCGCGCCGCCTCCCAGCACGCCGTAAGCCTCGATCGCCCGTTCGATCGGGTAGCAGTGCGTCACCAGCGGCGCGGTATCGAGCCGTCCACTGCCCAGGAGGTCGAGCACCGCCCCGAAGTTCCGCTGAGCCGTCCAGCGCACGAACGGCAGCGGATAGTCGCGGCCCCCCTGCTCGTAGGCGGCGTCGTAGCGGCCCGGGCCGTACGAACAGGAGACCTGGAACGACAGCTCCTTCTCGTAAAAATCCGCCCGCGACAGCTCCAAACCGCAGACGCCCACCAGCACGATCCGCCCGCGCTTGCGGCACATGCGAGCGGCGTGGGCGGCGGGATCGTTCTTTTGAGTCGCGGCGCAGATCAGCACGCCGTCCACGCCGCCCCCAGCGAACCGCAGCGCGTGCGGAACGGGATCGTCGACGCACGACAGGTCGATCGTTTCCGCCCCGAAGCGTTCGGACAGTGCGAGGCGATCGCGGTCGAAGTCGAGCCCCAGCACGCGGCAGCCGTTTGCGCGGAGAAGCTGCACCGCGAGCAGCCCGACCAGCCCCAGCCCGATGACAGCGAACGACTCGCCCAGCGTCGGCCGCGCGAGCCTCAGCCCCTCCAGCGCGATCGAACCCACGACGGTGAACGCCGCGGCGTCGTCGGAGACAGCTTCTGGCACGCGGGCGCAAAGGTTCTTCGGCACGCACACCACTTCGGCGTGTGGCCCATTGGAGACGACGCGGTCGCCCGGCTCAAAACCCGTCATTCCGGCTCCGACGTCGAGCACCGTGCCGACGTTCGAGTAACCCATCGGCACGGGCTGAGCGAGCCTGCTGCGGACGGCTTCGAGAGTGGGCCATAGCCCATCGGCGCGGAATTTGTCGATCACCTGCCGCACTTTGTCCGGCTGCTGGCGAATCTTGCCGAGGAGTCCTGCGCGGCCGAATTCGAGCAGCATCCGCTCGGTGCCCGCGGAGAGGAGGCTGGCGTGCGTGGCGACGAGCAGGTGCCCGGGCCGCGCCTGCGGCGCCGGCACGTCGATGACTTCCGTGCGGCCGTCGGCCAGCGATTGCACGACCTGCTTCATCCCCGGCGCCCCTCAGTGAACGTCCCTGTTCCCGAATCACGGCCGGCGACCGGCCGGGGGCCGCAAGTTGTACTGCCACGGGCGCTTCCGGCCAAGAGCAATCGCCTCGGAGCACAAGCAGCTTGCTTGTGCGGGAATGAATACCCCTTCGTTCCGCACGGTCGAGCAGGCAGGCTGCTTGCTCTACGTTCCCGCGCCCGGCCTTAGAAACTCCGCCAGGAAGGCGGCCACGGGGCGGGTGAAGTCGTTGTCGGTCCAGTAGCCCTCGTGCGAGGCCGGGTTCCAACTCGACAAGACTCCGCCGGCGTTGATCGGCAGGTCCTCCGTTACGACCGCGGCGTAGGCCGCATTGATCGTCTTCAAGGGGTAGCCCAGCACGTCGTCCGGATCGTAGAAGTTGAGCCACTTCGCCTTCGCCCGCAGGTCAGTGGGCAGCGACGCCGGCGGAAACTCGATCGGCACGACCTGCGAATAGGCGAACGTGAACAGCGGCACGTTGCAGCCGAACGTGACCATTCCGGAAAGCGTTTCGAAATCCTCGAAGTCGCTGCCGGCCGTGCCGCCGCGGCGGCGGCGCTGCTGCACGTCCCAGATGTAATTGGAGACGATGTGCCCGCCGAGCGAATGGGCCATGATGACCAGCGGGACGGGCGCGTCGTTTCCACTGGAGACCGGCTGAAGCCGGTCACTACGAACGGCGGCGCTCAGGTCTTGGATGCCGAGGCGGATACGCTCGTGAACGAGCTGGTAGGTGTTGTTAGCCGCGGTGCCCACCTGCTGATAGGCCGCCGCATCGCCCAGGGCGGAGATCACGAACCGCCGCAGCCGCACGTAGTCGAGTTTGTTGCCTGCGTTGGCGTCGC
>JAHWKJ010000180.1 GCA_019347905.1 Planctomycetota bacterium | reverse complement strand
GCCGCGAAGAGGGCAAGCAGGCAGGTGATCAACAGGAGTCGGCGCAGCGAAGGCGTCATTTCGGTGACTTCCAATGAGCGTTGATCGGGGACGTTATGCGGCGATGGCGAACACCAGCAGGATCGCCATCCAGACGACGCCCGGCACGTGCCAGAACCACGAGCAGACGGTGACGCCCCAGTAGTATTCGTGATCGTAACGGTCGGCGCAGGCCCGCACACAGACGAACGACAGAAACAAAATCGCCACCGTCACGTGCAGGCCGTGCAGCGATGTGAGGACGAACGTAAAGGCGTGCTCGCCGACCTGGGCCTCCGCGGCAGCGCGGCGGTTTTCCAACAGGCACCACAGACCATATCCCTGCACGCCGACAAACAGCGTGCCCGCCGCCAGCGCCGCGATCAGGCTCTGGCGGAATGGCCGCTGCCGTTCGAGCCGCACGTGGTGCAGCGCCCGCGCGAGCACCGTGCTGGCCGTCCACAACAGGACCGTGCTGGCGACGAAGGCGAGCGGCAGGCGGAGCGAACCTTCCGTCGCGCCCCGCGGACTGAGCGTCGCCAGAACGGCGCCCAGTCCACCGCCGACGGCGAGGCAGCCCGCGGCCACCGCAAAGAACGCCAGCGCCTGCCGCGAGGGAGTCGGCGCGCGGATCGCGGACATCGGCTTCGAGAGCGTCATCGTTACTTCATCGCGATGGCCGCCGCCAGCGGACGCAGCACGTGATCGACGACATACGCGTCCAGAAGCTGCTCGCAGTGCCGCCGCAGCCGCCCGAGCGTCTCCTTGTAGGTCGCGCTGGCGTCCAGGCTGCCGTACTGCCGCACGGTGAAGTACACGCTGATCTGATCGTCCGTGAACTCGCCGCGGCGGACCTGGTACGGGTTCGTCCGCGTCTCGACTAACAGGCGCGCCTGAATGCGGCAGTCTTCATCCAGTGCGATGGTCAGCGAGGGCTTGTAGTTCAGCACCTGCGCGCCCGGCACGTCGGCCAGTCCCTCAAAGGAGACGCCGGTTCCCAGCGCTTCGGCGACCAGCTCGTCGTGATTGCCGCGGTACGCGAAGTCGAAGCCCATCATGTAATCGAGGGCCTCGCAGTCGAGCGGGCTGACCGACAGCATGTACGGCACCAGGTCCAGCACCAGCGAGTGCTGGTCCACCGCCTGCTGCGTGTATTCGGGATTGACGAAGCCCGAGCAGATGCAGCGCGGTTCCAGCGACAGCCAGCGCTGATGACCCAGGTCCTTATCTTCCTCCAGCACGAAATCGCCGTTGTCGCGGGTGTAGAAGTTCCGCATCGAGGGGTAAGACTTCTGAACTCGCTCGAAGAAACCCAGGATCGTCTCCCGCCCGTCTGGCAGCCGCATCTCCGTGTTGAGGTTCATGTTGACGTAAAACTCATCGGCGAGCGTGCCGTAGACATGCATGATAGGGTCCCCTCGTTCGAGTTTTGCCGCCGTGAGGCTTTGCCCAAAAAAGGGGACAGTCCCCTTCAGCTTGTGCCTTTGCCCTTTCGGGATTCGCAAGTGGCAGGGGGACAGTCCCCTTTTTTGGGCAAAGCGTCGTTAGCGGCAAGATGGCTAAACGGCAAGGGCAGAAGTATTCTATCCGGTACTTGATGGGTGGTCAAAATGGGTCTCGCCGAGTCCCTCAGGAGGATCAGAAATGCTTGCAGCTTCGGTCTTTCGCACGCCGTTGGGTTGGTTCGGTCTCGTCGGTTCTGACGGATGCGTGGCCCATCTGACTATCGGACACGCCAGCCGCGACGAAGTTCGAGCGGCGGTCCGCCGGCGCGAGGCGAGGCGGGTTGCGGGCGCTCGGGGCGGCGGACCGGACGCGGTCTGTCCCATTGAGGAGGCGGACTGGAACCCGGACCTGCGCCTCCGCCTGGAACGCTACGCCGCCGGCGAACGCATCGACTTCGCCGGCGAGCGCGTGCAGTTGCCGGAACTGACGAAGTTCCAGCGGCGTGTCGTGGACGAGACGCGGCGGATTGGCTACGGCCGCACGCTGTCTTATGGCGAGTTAGCCGCCCGCGCCGGTTCGCCGCGGGCCGCGCGGGCGGTGGGCGCGGTCATGGCGGCCAATCGCATTCCGCTGTTCGTCCCCTGCCATCGCGTGGTGGCTTCCGGCGGCGGACTGGGCGGCTTTTCGGCGCCGCAGGGCGTCGGCCTCAAACGCCGATTGCTGGTGATGGAAGCGGACGGGGTCAGACCCCTTTGCGGACGAGCGACATAGAACAACGGCGCACGTGTGAGCCGCAAAGGGGTCTGACCCCTTCAATTCGCCGCGTCCGCGAATCAAGGTTTTCTCGCGCCCCCTCGTGCGGGTAAGATGACGTAGATGTCGTCCCGGCGGGAGGGCGGGGCGGCGTCCGCCACGTCACTGTGCTCATTTCGTCAGATGCCGTTGTCGCGAACGGCTGCTTTGCCCAAAAAAGGGGACAGTCCCCTTCATCGTGTGCCTGGGTCAATTCGTGGATCACACGTGGTAGGGGGACAGGCCCCTTTTTTTGGCAAAGGCGCGGATGGCTGCGACCCTTTGCGGACCGCGAGGAGCGGGGATGTTGTGCCGATGCGCGATCGCAGTGTGGGCTGCGGCGCTGGCGTTGGAACCGCCGCCGCTGAGCGCACAGGATCCGCCCTCGACACCGGCGGCCACCGGCGTCGCCGCGCGCGAGGCCGCGTCCTCGACGGAAGCGGCACCGATGCCGGCCGTCGAGTCGGTCGTGCCTGGCAGCGTAATCTATATGCCCGGTCCCGGCGGCCGGCTGGTGCCGGTGCTCTCCGCGGAAGAGCTGCGCGAATTCCGCCGCTGGAGAGATCAACAGGCCGCCGCCGCCGTTCCCGATTACAGCCTCACGTCCATCGGTGTGACCGGCCGGGCCGACGAGGAGTCGGCCGAGTTGACGGCGGAGGTCGAGCTGCAGGTCAACCGGGCGGATGCCGACGTTCTGGTGCCCCTGCGGTTGTCGGAGGGCCGGCTGATCGACACCGCGCATGAGGGCGAGGGCGAGGCGAGCTTCGGCGGGTTCGATGCCCGCGACGGCTATCGCTGGTGGTTTCGCGGGCGGGGACGGCACAAGCTCACGCTGCGGATGACGGTGCCGGTCCAGAAGCAATTGCCGAACCGCAGAGTGTCGCTGTCGGTGCCCTCCGCGGCGGCGAGCTTCCTCAAGCTGGAGGTCCCGCTGCCGCCGGCGCGGGTGACGGTCGTGCCCGTGAACGGGGCCTCTGTGCGTAAAGAGGCTAAAGGCAGGGATGCGACCGAGATCGCCGTCTTCGCGCGCGACCGCATCACGGCGGTCTGGCAGCCGCTGCCGACGACGCGGGCCAGCGAGACCGTCCTGCAGGCGCAAACCAAAATTGAGCTGGAGGTCACGGACGAATCGGTGCTGCTCAATCCGGTGACTCAGCGGATTCAGGCGCTGGGCGGCAGTTTCGACTCCGTGACTGTGACGCTGCCGGACGGTTTTGAAGTTCTGGACGTCACCGTCGGCGACCGGCCCGCGCAGCCGCAGCCGGCCCCCCCGGGCGCCGAACCGTCGCCGTCGGGTGGGCGGCGGGTGACGCTCGCCTTGAGCGAACACACCACCGGTCCGCTCGAAATCCGCTGGCGGCTGCGCGCCGCCCTGCCGCAGGCGGGACGCATTTCTTTGAGTGGCTTCGACGTCGACAAGGCCATCAGCCAGGGCGGCGAGATTCGGCTGGCCGCCACGGAGGGCCTGCAGATTGTGCGACGCGAGGGAAGTTTCGTGCACCGCATCGGTGCGGGCGGCAGCGCCGCGGGCAGCCGTCCGGTCGCGGCCTACGCGTTCTGGCGGCAGCCGTTCTCGCTGTCGTTCGATGTGCAGGAAGTGGCGCCGTTTGTGACCGCCGAAGCGGTGCAGTCGTTGCTCGTGCGCGAGAACCGCATGGAGCTGGTGGCGGCGACCGATCTGGAAGTGCACGAGGGAGCCGTGGATGAGCTGGAGTTCCGGTGGCCCGGGCTTTCCGAGCAGGGCTGGGTGGTGCGGGCCGAGCCTTCCGGGCTGGTGGATGGAACGCCGCGCTATCAGCCGGCGGACGAAACGCTCCGCTTGCCGCTCCTCCGGCCGAAGACGGGACGTTTCCGCGTGATCCTGCGGGCGGAGCGGCCGATCATCCCCGCCGCCGAGCCATTTCTGCTGACGCTGCCGGTTCTCGCCGCCTCCAGTCCACCGCAGACGGTGCTCGTGACGGCCCGTGACGACCGCGTCGAGGCGGCGCTCGATCCAGCGGGCGACTTTGCCATGCATCCGGTGTCGGAGCGGATGGCGGGGCTGCTCCAGGGCGGCGTGGAGGAATTCGGCCTCGGCCCTGAGTTCGCCCGCTATCACCGGACCCAGTCCGCGACGACGGCGCCGCTGCTGGCGTTCCGCGTCCTGGTGACGGTCCACCAGCAGCAGGTTTCGACCAGCAGCCTGGCACTCATCCGCGCCGAAGAGGAAATGCTCGAAGTCGTCCAGGAGATCTCTTACGACGTCTCCTACGAAAGGCTCAGCCAGGTGCGATTGGTGATTCCCAGGGCCGTGGCTGGCAGCGGTGCGGGACGGCTCGTCGTTGCAGAGCGGCTGGAAGACGGCAGTCTGGTCCCGCTCTCCGCCGGCCGCGTCGAAGTGGATTCGAACGGTGCGCAGCACGTGCGTTATGCTTTGTCGAAACCGCGGCTGGGATCCTTCGACATCGTCGCGACATTCGCCGCCCAACGGCCGGACGCGCCGCCGCGACCGGCTGACGAAAGCGTGGCGGTTGTCACCATTCCCCTGGTCCGTTCGGCCGACGCCGCCTTCGTCAGCAACCGGGTCCGGTTGAGCACCGCGCCCAGTCTCGATGCGCGCCTCGTGGATGCCGGCTGGTCGCTGGGGCTGGCGCTGGACAACGAGCCGGAATGGCTCGGCCCCCGCGATGCGGCGGCGGTGTCGGTAGAACTGAGCGCCGAGGAAGCCCCGGCGGCGGCCGGAGTTGCAATCCCCCGCGCGCTCGTTCGCGCCCGTCTGGGCGCCGATGGAACTGTTCGAATCCGCGCGCAATTCCGCGTTCGCGGCGATGTGCCCGCGCTGGATCTCGTCGTGCCGCCGGAGGTCGAGCAAGTCCGTTACTATTGGGACGAGATCGAACTCGATGCGGAGCCGGTCGAGAAGGTCCAAGCCGGTCCGTCGCGCGTGCGGCTGGCAATTCCGGAGGCCGAGCGTGGCGGCGAACACCTGCTGACGGTCGACGGCCGCATGGAGCAGGACGCTCCCGCGGCGCTGGCCTGGCAATGGTCGTTCCCGGTTCCGCGGCCCGCCGACGTGTGGGTGGAGCAGACGATCTGCGAATTGGCGCTGCCGGAGAGGCGTCACCTGTTGACAGAGCCTCACGGGACGCTGCCTCAGTACGAATGGCAGCGGCGGGGCATACTCTGGTCGCGGCGGTCTCTGCCGGACGTGCCTGGGCCGGACGAGTGGATCGGCGCGGCTTCCGGGCCGGCTGCCGCGGAGGCGATGGCGGGCGGGAACCGCTACCGTTTCGAGCGGTTCGGGCCGGTCGAGCGGCTGGAGTTTTCCACGCTCAGTGCGGGGGGCGTGGTCGTGTTCGGCGCGGGCGTGGCCTGGGCCCTGGCGTTTTTGCTGCTCAAGGCGCGGGCCGCCCGCAGCGCTTTGACGCTGCTGGCGGTCGTGCTGGCGGTGGCCGTGGCCTGGGTGTGGTTTCCGGCTCCGTTACAACTGTTTGTGCAGCCGGCGCTGGCCGGCTTCGTGCTGGCCGTCGCGGGCGTGCTGCTGGACCGGCTGCTGCGCCGACGCCGCAGAGTTCCCGCGCTCACGTTCTCTTCCCCCAGCGATTTCGCCGTGGCCGCGACGACGCACTCGTCCTTCGAGCGGGCGCTGTCCAGCGGCGGCGTCGGCTCCGACGATGCCACCGCCATGCGCAGCGCCCGTCAGCATCTGGAGCCGGTCAGCACCGCCACGCCGCATGCCGGGAGCGGCTAAGTTACAATCCATTCAATTCGCTGTAAGTCCGAAGTGACTTAGGGGTGCCACGGGATGCTTGCCATCCCGTGCGAGAGTTCAAACGTGTGCGAGAATTCCTTGAAGTATTGTGTACGTGAGAACCACTCGGCACTGGCAGGCGAGCTGCCAGTGCCACCCAATCGCATGCCGGGAGCGGCTAACGCCAGAGCTACTGCTGTGATTCGGCGCCCCAACAGAGCGCTCTTCTGTCGAGTCGCGGCTAAACGAGCGTCGCGCTTCTGGGCCGTTGTCTGCCTGGGCATGCTCGCGCTGCCTGTGGTGTCGGCGGCACAGGAAGCAGCCGGCACGATTCACGAGGTCCAGATTCCTGAGGCCGAACTGGCCGACTGGCTCGCCCGCGGAAAGTGGCGCGCCGTGGACCGTGAGACCTTTCGCCGCATGGTACGTGAACGGGGTCAGACCCCTTTGCGGACGGGCGGTGTAGAACTTGGGCAGACCGTTCAGCCGCAAAGGGGTCTGACCCCGTTCATCGAGCGCGCCGTTTATACGGCGACCTACTCGGACGCCCTTCTGCACGATGGGCGGCTGTCGCTCACGGTGCATCGCGCCGGAGAGGGTAGGCCATCGCTCCTGCGGCTCGATCCCATGAGTCTCGTCGTCGACTCGCTGGCATGGACGGCGAGCGACGGCGATGCCGAGGCTTCGCCCGCCGTGTGGGGAGCGGCGCCCTCCGGCAGTGAACCGGAGACCTCATCGCCCGGAACAACCGCCGTCCTGCTCGACCGCAAGCAGGGCACACTGGAGGGCCGGTGGCGCCTCGCGGGAGAGTCTCTGGGCGAACGTGTCGAGTTTGAACTGGAACTCCCGGCCGCCGCCGTCACCGAACTGCGGTTGCTCGTTCCGTCGGAACTGGAGCTGACCTCCACATCCGGACGGACCGTTGGCGAAGACGCTTCGCCGGGGATGCGTCAGTGGACGGTGAACCTGGGCAGCGAACGTCACTGCCGCCTCACCATAGCGCCTGTGGGCGACGAGCCGCAGCTTCCGCGGCAGGTGTTGTACCGCAGCGACCTCTTGTGCCTGGTGCGGCGCGAAGGCCTGCGTTTGCAAGCGGGCTTCCAACTCGATGTTCCCAAGGCCCCCGCGGTTCGGCTGACATTTCAGGTGCCGCGGGGAGTCATCGTGTATGCCGTCCGCTATGCCGGTTCACCCCTGAGCTGGTCGCTTCAGCCGGCGGAGGATTCGCAAAGGCTGGTGGTGCAACTGCCGGACACGCTGTCGGGCCGCAGTCGCACGATCACCGTCGAGGCGCTGGCGGGCGGTGTGCCGGGCGAGCCGTGGACGCTGCCGCGAATCGTGCCGGAGCGGGCGTCATTCCTGAGTGGCCGCGTGCGTCTGGACGTCGAGCATCCGCTCGTGCTCCGTTCCGTGGAAGCGGAAGGTTTCCGGCAGTCCGAAGCCTTGAGCGTCAGCCCGACGGGCGAGACCTGGCGGTTGGAGCAGTTTCTCGACAAGGCCCGGCTCTGCTTTGTGGCCGCGGCGCCGTCTGTCGAGACAACGGCGAGCGTCGTCGAGCGGGTGTCTGCGGCCGATGGCGTGCCGCGAGCTGAAGCGGAAGTTCGTTTTGCGGCCCGCTCCGGTCGCGACTTTGTGGTCGAGTGTGGGATCGGGGGCGGCTGGGACGTGCTGCGCGTCAGCCCGGTCGCGGGAGAGATCGCGCAGTGGAGCACCGCCATCGGCGCCAACGGCCGCCGTTCGCTGTTGGTCGAATTTCTCGATCCGCTGGAACCGGGAGGGCCCCGCGCCTTTCGCATTATGGCCCGGCCGGCGCATCCCGAAGCTTCGCTCGCGCTGCCTGTGCTGCGGCCGCTCAATGCCGTGTCTGTCGAGACGGCCGCCCTCGTCGCGCCGGAGGCCGCCGAAGTTGTGTTGCGATTGGAGTCCGCGGGCTTCCGTCGCCACGCGAAGGACGATGTGCCCGCCTTCGTCGCCGAATCGACGCTGTGGCGCAGTCTCGACCGCGGCTCCGCGCCGCCGCTGGTGCTGTCATCCTCAGGCGAGATGCTCAGCAGGGTGGTCCTTCCCGCATCCGGGTCCGAAGGCGAAGAACCGCCGGTTGAAGCCCCGAGGCCTGACCCATCGGCGAGTCAGCCGACCGACGTCGTGCGGCATTCCGCTGCCGGCGCAGCGTCAGACTCCGGTGCACGCTGGTTCGGACCGCTGGAGTTGGATTCCATCCTGCCGACATCGGGAGGGGCCGAACTGCATCGGGTGGTGTACCGGTTACGTCCTGTGGCGGAGGCCGCGGGCTTCCGCTTCAAGTTGCCGCCGGCAAGCCGCCTGGTCGTGGCGCAGGTGGACGGCCGCGACGTCCGCGCCGCCAGGCTGGACGACCAGTTCGTGCTGCCGCAACTTGCCGCCGGTACTTCGCACGTCATCGAAATACGCTACGCGCTCGCAATGCGTGAGGCGGGCTGGCTGCGGCAGTCGCGGACCGTCCCGCTGCCGACGGCATCCTTCGAGCCGACAGCCTTCCGCTGGCGACTTGCGGTGCCGCGCTCGATGGGTCTCGTGACATCGCCGGAAGGGCTCGTGCTGGCCGGTGCGCCGGCTTTCATCCCGTGGACAGTGCGCTTCTTCGGTCCCTTCGGCCGGCCCGCCGACAGCGACGTGTTCAGCCCCTTAGCGCCCTTGGAGTCGATTGCCGCGCCGGAGGGCGGTTCCGGTTCGACACGCTCTCAAACGGGCGGCGTGGAGTCCACGGACGCGGCGAGATTCTTTCCCGCAGGCTGGCCGGTTCACACGGCGAGTGCATTGCGCCCGCCGCCGGAACTGGCAGTGCGATTGTGGTCGCTGCCGCACTCCCGTCTTGCCGCCTGGATTCTGTCGGCCGTCGTGCTGCTGTGCGGGCTGGCACTGCGGATCGTGCGCTTCCGCGGGCGTCAGAAACTGGCGTTGCTCTGGATCGGCCTGTGCCTGACGGCCGCCATTGTCAGCCGTCCCGACGTGGCGCAGATCGCCGGCGGCGGGCTATGGGCAGCGATGGTCGTTGTGCTTTTGCCGCGGGGCTGGCTGTTGCGGCCCGTGCAGCGCGAGGCTTCGTCTGCGCCGGCCGTGCCCTCCACGCGCTCGGGATCGGCCGTGGCCGTCGGTGCGCTGCTTCTGCCCGCGGTGCTGGGTTTGGCGTCGGCCCAGACATCGGCGCAACAACCCTCAGCGCCGCCGCTTCCGAACTCCGCCCCCCCATCTGTTCCCCCCCTTCCTAAGGGGGGGCCAGGGGGGGTCGCCGAGGCGTCGCCACGCTCCACCCCCCCTGCCCCCCCCTTGGAAGGGGGGGGAACGACAGCATCGAAGGGAGCGACAATCGAACTCGATCCCGCCGCCGCGCCAGGCGGCGTCGACCTGACGTATGCCGTGCTCGTGCCGGTGGACGCGGAACGCAGGCTCTCGACCGACGCGCCCTTCGTCTACCTCTCGGAGCCGCTGTACCGCCGGCTGATTCAACAGCAGCCGGCAGGCGTCGGTGAGGTCGATGCGTTGATTCACTCGGCCGCTTATGAGGCTGTCGTCGACGAACAGCGGACCGTGCGTCTGACGGCCCGGTGGCGCGTCGCAGTACTTTCTCGCGGCACTGTGCGGCTCCAACTTCCGCTGGTTGGCGCCCATCTGGAGGGCACGAACGCCGGCGTCGTCGACGGCCGGCCCGGCGCAGTCCTGCCGGCGGAGGGCGGCGACGGCTTCGTGATCGAGCTGAAGCCCCCGGAGGCAGCCTCGCCGAATGAGCGCGGCGACGACGCGGCCGTGTCGGCGCCTCACCCGGAAGATCTTTTGGCCGCTTCGCTCCGCTGGCACACCGTCACACTCCGGCTGATCGTGCCGCAGATCGACACGGCGGGGGGCGGCGGGTTTTCGCTCCAGATACCCCCGGCCGCCATCGGACAGTTGAGCCTCACGCTGCCGTCCTCATTTCCGACAGTTCACGTTGGCGACGGAGAAGTGCTCCCACGCGACGCGGGCGAACGCCAGGTGGAGATCCGTCTGGGGAAAACCTCGCAACTGGAGGTGGAATGGTCGCGGACGCCGGGGGGCGCCGCGGCAATGCCCAGCATCACCGCCGACGTCGCCTCGCGGATCGAGGTCCGACCGGCGCGGCTCGACTATCGCTGCCGGATCACGTATCGCGCGGGCGAGGCCGCCCTGCGCGCCGTCGTGTGGGAACTGCCCTCGGGAATGGTCGTGGCTGAAACGCCCTCTGGCGTCCGCGCCCTGACGCCGCTCGATTCGCCCGGGCCGCGGCGGCGAGTGCTGGTGGAATTCGAAGAGCCGCGGAGCGGGGAGTTCACGCTCGAAGTGCCGCTGTTGCTGCCCGTGCCGTCCCCGCTGGAGCGCATTCGCGTTCCCACGGTGCCGCTCGTCGCGACACATCCGGGTTTTCCCGCCGCAAGGCTCGCGAATCACGAAATCGCCGTCGTCGCGCCGCCCGAGTATCGTCTTCAGCCGCCGGTGGAGATCGCGCCTGGACTGCGGGATCTGCCCGTCGAATCGTTCCTCAAGCACTTTCCCGAACTCGCCGCAGAAGAGCGCCGGCCCTGGCGGGCGTGGCAGGTGCTCGCGGGCTCCGTCCTCGAACTGACCCTGGACTTCGAGCGGCCGGAGCGCCGCGTGCGATCGCCTACTTCTCGCCCGAGTTCGGCATCACG
>JAHWKJ010000179.1 GCA_019347905.1 Planctomycetota bacterium | reverse complement strand
TCGCTGGCGCTTCGGGTTAGTGTCTGCCACACCAACCCGAAGCGCCAGCGAGGGCTCGACGGACTTGACGACGCACACACGCCTCAGCGTGCTGACGCCGTCTGGGCCGGCGTGCTGGAAAGCGCCACCGCCAGTCCGCGGCAGGCGGAAACCTTCTCCACCGCCGGCAGCGACGACGAGCGGGTGAGGTATTCCCAGACGGGCTGCGGACGCCCGGCCGATGCTGCAAGACCCGCGGTCAGTTCCCAGGCCTCGATCCGCACCGGCGCCAGTTCGGCGTCGGTGAGGCGTTCGAGCAGTCGCATCGCATCCGCCGTCTTGCCGGCCTTCACCAGCCGGCCCGTCACCACGAGAATCCAGCGGTCGCGCGCCGCACGGGAGAGTTTCGCCGCCGTGATGCGGCGGGCCGCCTCGGCGACCTTCCCGTCGCGAATCAGCTGCTCGGTGAACTGACGGATCGCCGGTTCGTAGGGGCGGCGGTGCTTACCGTCGGTCAGCAGCTTGTCGAGGGCGGCGGCCTCGTCGGCTTTGCCTGCCGCACGCAACGCTTCCACGACCGACCACGGCACATCGGTCGAGAGCAGCGCCGGATCGAGTTGGCCCTCCGGTTTCGTCACGAGTTTCGCGACCGGCTCGGCAAGACCGGCCTGTGCCGCGCGCGCGAGCGCCGCGGCGGTCAGTTCCAGCCGTTCGGCCGCGAGATTCTGGAATCTCGACACCAGGTCGCGGTACTGGTTGTACGCGCGGGACGCCTGGTCGCGGGACTGCAGCGCAAGCACCTGCTGGAGCATGAACTCAGTCCGCGGTCGGTCCTGCACCTGCTGGGACGGCAGCTCAATTGCGGATTTCGCAGGGCCAACCGCTGCGAAAAAGTCGAGGCCCTTCTGCAGATTGAGAGCAGCGTCTTCCGCGCGCCCCAGACCTGCGAGCACGCGAGCCGCTTCGGCGTGTGCTAGGCCGGCCAGCTTCGGTCGTTCGAGATCCTGCGGTTGCGGGGCGATCATCTCGGCCAGTTGCTTGATGCCCTCCAGGCGCTCCGTGGAAGGCAGGCTCAGCGGCGGCGGCGGCGAGAGGCCGTTCAATCCTTCCAGGACTGCTGCGATGCTGGCTTCGGCATCGCTGGTGCGCCCGAGCGCAAGCTGCCGGTGCGCCAGACGCGCCAGAACGAGGCTGCGGGCTTCGGCCGGCAACTCAGAGACGGCCGCACGCACCGCCTCCAGCGAACTGCCGTCATCGCCGGACTGGCGCGTCACCGCTTCGGCCCACGCGGCGAGACAATCGACGCGGGCCGACAACTCGTCGCGGCTGCGCGCCCAGCGCAGCGCGGCGTCGGAGCGGCCATGGGAGACGACTTCAAACACGACAGCCACGGCCGCGGGATCGCTCCACGGCTTGACGGGCGCCGTCTGCTCGGCCCGATCCAGATCCCAGGTCCGGCCGGCGCGCACCTGACGAAGCTGGGTCCACAGACGGCCAGCCTCAAGCTCGTCATCGCGCCGCCGGTCGCGCAGCAGCCCGCTCGCATCGCGGTCGTGATCGAAGGCGACGGCCAGCGCCGCGAGGCTGACCGCCGCGTCCCACGGATCCTGCCCAAGCTGGTGAATGGAATCTTTGAGCTTCCAGCTTACCGCCAGCAGCTTGTCGGCCTCGGCACGCTGCCCCGCACCCAGACTGGCCCAGGCGATGTCCACCAGCGGGGCGATGAAGTAATAGCGGATGTTCGAAGGCACCACGATTTTCAGCCGGTCGATGTGCTCGCGCGCTTTCTCCAGGTTGCCGAGTTCGGCGTAAGCCTCGGCGGCGATCCGCACGCTCAACGGACGGCGGTTGATGTCCCCCTCCTGCGAGGCCCGGTACATCAGGTCGAACGCCTTCTGGCGAATCTCTTCGGCGGAAAGCTGCGCGGCCGCGGCTGGCGCCGGATTCGTGCGCTGGGTCGGCGCGGCCTCTGGCTGCTGCGGTTGTTCCGGCTCGTTGTCGGGCGCCGGATCCATCTCGACGATGGGTCCCGGCCCGGGGCCATTCGCTGCCGGGTCGTCGCCCGTCAGGACGAACTTCCAGATGCCGACCGCCGCGATCGCCAGGACGACGGCGGTCGCGATCGCGAGCCTGGCCGGGGTGAGGAGCGGCTTGGGTTCGGCCGATTCTTCGTCAGACTCGATCTCCTCCGCGAGCGGCGGCGCCGTGAACAAAGGGACGAGGCATTTGGGATTGGCACAGCGCACGAGCCCGCCGGCCGCCTTGCGGGCCGTGTAGCCGGTCGTCTCGCACATGGGGCAAACCACCTTGTGGCGGCGTCCCTTCGATGGCTCGGCCCGCAGCGGAACGGCCTTCTGCTGCGCTTCGTGGTCGACGTCGAACGGATCATCCGACTCCGCCTTGGCCGGCTGCTTCTCAGCGGCCGTACGGGCAGCCTTCTGGGGGCGCTCGCGCGTGGCGGTCGCGCCTGCTGCCGCGGGTGCGGGCTTCTCGGTGCGGGGGGAGGCTTTCGTAGCGCTGGCCGCGCCCGAGGCATTAGGCGACTTTGCCGCAGGCTTGGCGCTCATCGAGGCGCCGCAGAACGGGCAATCCTCCGCATCGTCGTCGAGCACCGACTGCCCGCAGGACGGACAGGTGGGCAGATCCATGAAACCTCCGCTTCCATCGCCAACAAACGCCCGCAAGGACTGTGTTCAGCCCTTCACCGAGCATAGCACGTTGGTCGCTGGCGTCGCCATACCGCGCGTGCGCTTCTCACGGCATAAACGGCGGAATGGCCGCGACGTTTTTCCCGTCGATCATGCCGCGCACGAAGCCGCAGAGCGCCTCGACAATCGCCTCGATCATGGCGCGGCCGGCTTCGGCGGAGCCTTCCAGCGGCGTCTTGTCGGGCTGATCGCGCATGGCGTCGTGGCGGACGTTCTCCGGAAATGCCGCCAGTGCAAAGGCGGTCTCGAACTCCTGAGCGTGCCCCGGCCACGCTCCGGTCTTGAGATGCTTTTTCGCGACCTCTTCGGGCAGGTGGTCCCAGTACGATTCGAAGTGCAGGTTGATCTCCAGCCGCTGCAGGAACTGCGGCCAGATGCCCTGGCAGGGCGCGATGTTTCCGCCGTGACCGTTCAGGACCAGGATGTTCTTGAAGCCCGCATGGTGCATGCTGCGGATCGTGTCGAACAGCACGCCCAGCCAGCTTCCGGGCAGGGCGCTCAAGGTCCCAATGTGCCGCATGTGGTGCTCGCTGATGCCGATGTTCATCGCCGGTGCGACAATCACCTGTGGCTGGAGGCGGCGGGCGACTTCCAGAGAGACGTGCATCACGCTGGCCCAGTCGTGCTCCATCGCCAGGTGCTCCAGGTGCTGCTCGGTGGCGGCGACGGGAATGATGCAGGCCTTGAGTTCCCCGGCCTGCATCCGCTCGCGAAACTCGCGGCGGGTGTGCTTGTGCAACAGGAGTGCGTTAGGACTCGACTCAGGCATGACGTTCTCCGACCGGGTTTGCGTGTCTCCAAGGCGCCGGCAGATTGTGACGCGCCGCAAACGCAGTTTGTAGTGACCGGCTTCAGCCGGTCTCGCGGCCCGCTGGGCCGCGGCTAAACAGCTTCGCCTCCGCTTCCTTCCACAACGGTCCGTAAACTTCCTTGTCGAACGGCGGGCAGCCCGTCGCATACTGTCCCAGCGGGTGGTCCTTCGTCCGCATCAGGTTGGTGCAGTAGCTGAACGTGCGGCAGACCCGGCGGCGGGCGAGGCGCCCGCTTTCGGCGAGAGCCTGTGCGAAATCGGGGTGCGCCAGCGTCATCCGCCCCAGCCCGACGATCGCGACGTGCCGGTCGCGGACGTTCGCCGCCGCCGCATGCGGCGCATAGTCCTGCAGCCAACTGTAGCCGCTGCCCACCACCGGCACGTCCGGCACGGCCTGCTGAATCTCGCGGGCGAGGCGGAACTGCCGTAGCACGCCCAACAGCGGATGCTCCGGCGCATCGTAGCCGTCCACCGGTGGGAACTCCGCCGGCCGCACGACGTGCGGGTTCGCATAGGGATTGCCGGCCGAGACGTTGATCAGCGCCACGCCCCACTCGCGCAGCCGCCGGACCAGCTCCAGCGGCTCGTTCAGGCTGAGCTCGCGGTGATCGTAGGGGCACGTGCCGAAGGCAGCGATCAGCGGAAACTCATGCGGGCACGGCCGGCCGACTGTCACCTCGCGTATGTATTGGACGGCATCGCGCTTCGTCCGAATCTCTGCGTAATCGGCGTCGGAAACTGATTGCCCCAACCGCTCCTCGAACTCCATGATTAACTCAATTCCTGCTGAATCGGTCTTGTCGGCGAGCAGGCTTGGGTCAATCTCTCGCAGAAAGGTGGGCCCCGCCGCCCTGTAGGGAATCCCGTCGTAAGCGTTCATCCGCGTGGCGATCGTCAGCTCCGGCAGTTCCTCCCGAATGCGGCCGATGACGTTCCGCACCAGCCGCGTGCGGTTGTGCAGGCTGCCGCCGTAATCGCCTGGGCGCGTCCGCGACGCCAGCAGTTCCGAGAGCAGGTAGCGGTGGCATTGCTTGATGTCGACGAAATCGACGCCGATCTTCCACGCGAGCCGGGCCGCTTCCAGATACTGGTCCTCGATCCGCCGCAGATCGTCGTCGCTCAACAGCGGATACGACGCATCGATCGTCGTGCCCGTCGACTTGTCGGTGGTGAGCGGATCGAGCACCGGGTCGTGCGTCGCCAACTGCGGACGCTGATAGCTGAAGCGGCCCGAATGCGTAAGCTGCAGACCCACCACCAGGTCCGCATCGCCGCCGAACGCTTCACGATGGGCCGCCCGGCAGCCGGCGAGCATGTCTTCAATCGCCGCGGCCGAGCCGTCGTGCAGCCAAAGCTGCCGCGGGTTCATGCGGGCGTCCTCGGCGATGGCCGTCGCCTCACCCCAGATAATCTTGGCCCCGCCCGCGCCGAAGCGGCGGTAGCGGCGGTAGGTCAATTCGTCCGGAAGCCCCTCGCGCGTGCCGTCGCAGCCTTCCATCGGCTGCACGCACAATCGGTTGCCCGCCTGGTGCGGCCCGATGTTCACCGGCGCAAACAGCGGCGTGAAGTCGTCGGAGACGTCGATCCGACTGCCGAGCGCCAGCGCATCGGCCGCCACATCGTCGGCACAGCGGTACTTGAAGAAACGGGCCATCAATCCAATTCTCGACAAACCTCGGCGATACTCTCAACCGCCACGCGGCACAATCGTTCGACCAGCTTGCCCGGCATTGCGGGCGCGGGCATCAGCACGACCACATCCCCCAGCGGCCGGATGATGACGCCGCGGCGCCGCGCGGCGAGCGCCACGCGGTGGCCCGCACGGCGATCCGGCGAAAACGGCTCCAGCGTCGGGCGGTCGCGGACCAGCTCGATCCCCACCATGATCCCCCGCTGCCGGACTTCGGCCACGTGCGGATGATCGCCCAGCACGGCCAGTTCCCGGCGAATGATCTCCGCGTTCGCTCGCACATTGTCGAGCACGCGATTCTTCGCGAACAGCTCCAGCGACGCCACTGCCGCCGCGCACGCCAGCGGGTTCCCCGTGTACGTGTGGCCGTGAAAGAAGGTCCGCCCGGCCGCTGGCTCGCCCAGAAACGCCTCGAACACACGGTCGGTCGCCAGCGTCGCGGCGAGCGGCAGATAACCGCCGGAAAGCCCCTTTGCCAGGCACAACAGGTCGGGCACGACGCGCTCCTCGTCGCAGGCGAACATCGTCCCCGTGCGGCCGAAGCCGACGGCGACTTCGTCCGCGATCAGCAGCACCCCGTGCGCGGCCGTCAGCTCACGCACCCGCGCCAGCCAGCCCGGCGGATGCACGAGAATGCCCGCCGCCCCCTGCACCAGCGGCTCGATCACAAACGCCGCCAGCCGCTCGCGGTGCTCGACAAGCACCCGCTCCAGCTCCCGATCGCAGAACCGCAGGTAGGAATCCGAGTCGTGTCCCGGCGGCGTACGGAGCGTGACCGGGGAAGGCACGCGGACCGTCTCGAACAGCAGCGGCTCAAACGCCCGATGAAACGCGTCGATACGGCCGACGCTCACGCCGCCGAGCGTATCGCCGTGATAGGCTCCGCTCAGACACGCGAACAAAGTCCGCCGCGGACTGTCCGGGTTCGCTTGCGCGTGATACTGGCAGGCGATCTTCAGCGCCGCCTCGACCGCCGTCGCACCGCTGTCGGAGTAGAACACCTTCGTAAGACCCGGCGGGGCCAACTCGACCAGCCGCCGGGCCAGTTCGATTGAAGGGACGTTCGCCAGCCCCAATAGCGTGCTGTGGGCGACGCGATCGAGCTGCGCGTGGACCGCCGCGTCGATCTCGGGAACACGGTGGCCATGCACATTGCACCACAGCGAGCTGATGCCATCGAGGTAGCGGCGGCCGTCCACGTCGATCAGCTCGAAGCCCTCGCCACACTCGATGATCGGCGCATCTTCCTGGCACCACGCCTGCATCGGCGTGAAAGGATGCCACACGTGCTCGCAGTCCCAGCGGCGCAGCTCATCCGGGGAATTACGGAGCTCAGTCGCAAGCCGCGTGGGTGAAAGCCCCAAACGACCCGCCGGAAGACTCGAAAAATACGACACAACCCCACCTCCAGCCGCTTCCGCCGCAAAAAGCGCCAAACTCTTCGTGACTTCGCCCGACCTCCCATTTAGCCTGAATTAAAGACCGCCGCCGCTCCGCCGGGAGCACCGCGGCACGAAGAGCACGTCCCCGCCGTGACGCGTCGTCACAGCGTCCAACCGCCGCGGGCTTCGCCCGCGTGGTGCAGCATCAGGCCCAGTGAGAAGAGGAGCAACGAGCATGCGAAATGTCTGTCTGTCCCTGGCCGCCCTTGCCCTGATGGCGGCCGGCGCCCGCGCGGATCACGACGGCTGTCAGCCGTGTCCGCCGGCGTGCCAGTATCAGGAAGTCGAGTGTACCGTCATGGTCCCGGAGATGGTCACCGAAAAGCGCAAGTGCCAGGTGACCGAGTGGAAGGAAGAGCAGCGGGAGCGCAAGGTCACCTGCTACGAGCAGGTCGAGAAGGTCGAGAAGCGGACCTGCGAGTATACGGTGTACGAGATGGAGAAGCGCACCCGCGAGGAGAAGTTCACGGTCTGCAAGCCCGTGATGAAGGAAGTCGAGCAGGAGTACTGCGTGCTGGTCCCCGTCGTCGAGAAGCGGAAGGCCGTCCGCAACGTCTGCAAGCCGGTGTGGAAGGACGTCGAGCAGGAATACTGCGTGATGGTCCCCCACGTCGAGAAGCACAAGGCCACGCGCACGATCTGCGAGACGGTCCCCGTCAAGAAGACCTACAAGGTCTGCGAGGACCAGGGCCAGTGGCAGTGCCAGGCCGTCCCGTCGGTGTGCTGCGACCCCTGCACCTGCTGCCTGGTCGCCTGCCAGAGCATGCAGATGGTGTGGGTGCCGAAAATCGTCGAGCGGGAGTGCGAGTACACCTGCTACGAAGCCAAGACCCGCGACGAGGAGTACGAGTACGAGGTCACCGTCTGCAAGCCGGAGATGCGCAAGCGCACCGTCAAGGTCTGCGAGTGGGTGACCGAGGCCCAGGAGTACGAGTACGAAGTCACCGTCTGCAAGCAGGAAGTCCGCAAGCAGATGGTCCAGGTCTGCGAGTACGTGGAGGAAGAGCAGACCCGCACCGTCGAGTTCTGCGTGTGCGTCCCCAAGACGATGACCCGCGAGTACGAAGTGACGGTCTGCGAGTGCGTGCCGGTCGAAAAGACCGAGACGTACACCGTCTGCGTGCCGGTCACCGTGGAGAAGGAGATCGAAGTGCAGGTCTGCAAAATGGTCGAGAAGACCGTGAAGCAGTGCGTGCCGGTCTGCTGCTACTAGTTCTCTGTTGAATCGAGCTGCATCGCAGCGCCAAAACGAACCCCGGGACGGCCGCCGTCCCGGGGTTTTCTGCTGCGCGACGTGCCCCTCATCCGAGTCGCACACAGCCGTCTCAGCCGCGTCGCGGCGGGGGCAACTTGGCAAACTTTGCAATTTGCACACCCCCCGGCCCACCTGCCATCTTGCCTCCAATTTTCGAGGCGGGCCTCGATGGTCTACCGCAAAGGCAGACATGGGAAGTTCCTGGTGCAGACATGCGATTGTTCCCTCTACCCCAACGCGAGCGGTTGCGCGCCGCGGCAGACGCAACTCCGCGGCCTGATCGCCGCCGTTGTCAGCCGGCGGGCTACACTACGACTTGACACCCCCACGGCCGCCGCGGTGCAATGCGACTGCTTCACGTTGACTGCATAAGCCATCGACATGCCCACCGAAAAAGCCATCGCTGTGATCGTCGCATTTGTGATTTACCCGTTTGCCATGCTCGGTCTGTCGGCATGGGTTGGCAAACGAAACAGGAGCTCGCGCCATCGGTGGGGCGGATTTATCGTCGGATGCGTCGTCGGTTGCGTTCTGGCTCTCGTGTTCTGGTCATCACACCGCATATCCAAGTACGAGAGTGTGGACTTCATCGCCGCATGTGTTTTCGTGTTCGGCACTGGAGCGACCGGCGCTTTCGCAGGTTCATTGTGGACTCGCTATGCCGAACGGCGCGATTTGATGGGCGGCCGCTGAACGATCTGGAGCCGGACCCGATCCCGTGGGGGCTCTTGCAACTGCCGCGGTTGATGAATGGGGAGATTCGGGTATGAGCCAGGACAAGCTGATCTCTGCGCATGGCAGCTATCGTCGGCTCAAGAGTTTTCAGGTGGCGCAGTTGGTCTATGACCTGACGGTGCGGTTCTGCGAGCGGTATGTCGATCGCTTCAGCCGGACCAAAGACCAGATGATCCAGGCGGCCCGCTCCAGCGTGCAGAACATTGGAAGACGTGTGAGCCGCAAAGGGGTGTCACCCTTCAGCGCGAATGTCTGACGCGGTCGCCCCCAGGACCGGCCGAAATATTCCTCCACACCTCGACGATTGACCGTCCGTCGGCGGAGCGGCTGCGTTCGCCAAACGCGCCGACAGCAATGTCGATCCTGGCGTCGCCGTCGAAGTCGTCCAGCACCATGGCCGCGTGATCGACGCGGCCTCGCTTGATGGGGTGTCGCTCGAAACGGCCCGGCGCGACCTGCTCCAGCCACACGAGCGAGTCCAGCTCCTGGCCTTTCCAGTGGTTGAGTGCCCGGTTGGGCAGCATGGCGGCCGCGGCGATATCGAGGTCGCCGTCGCCATCGAGATCGGCTGCCAACGCCCGATGCACACCCGGCATGTCGGTCAGGCGATGCGCGCGGAACGGAAAACCGCCGGTGTTCTCCAGCCACGCAATGCCGTGATACGGCTTGACCTCCAGGCTGTCGAAGGAGTCGCCGTTGGTATACAGCACGTCGAGATCGCCGTCGCCGTCGAGGTCGACCGGCTCGATGCCGCTGGAGCCCCAGGCGGGATCTTCGGCCGCATGGACGGTGCGCTTGTCGAATGTGCCGTCGCCGCGGTTCAAAAATGCCACAATCGTCTCGTGCTCCTGGCTGATCAGCGCGAGAAAATCCGGCCGGCCGTCGCCGTCGAGATCGACCACGGGCACGTGAATCGTGCCGTGCCGCGGATCGACTTCCTCGGTGCGGAAGCGCGGCGCGCCGACGTCCCAGCCGTCGTTCCACAGGACGAGAATGCGGCCGGTCCGCCGCCAGCCGAATTCCGCGACCACCAGGTCCGTATCGCCGTCGAAGTCGAAGTCGGCCGGCCGCACATCCGCGACCCGCCCCAGGCCTTCGGCCAGCACGCGGGGCGGGTCAAAGGCCTCCGACGAACCGCGCCGCAGCCACAGCACGCGGCCGCGTTCGTGGTCTTCGGGCAGAAAACTGCCTAGATCGGCCACCACAAGATCGATGCCGGCGTCGTCCGCCCGTCCGGCGTCGAGCCGTCGCGGCCGGCGCGACCGCCCACAAGCCGCCGGTGCGCATGTCGCAAGCCACCAGACTTCGACCCAGACCGCCACCCAGGTCGAAGCGACCCAGATGTGCCACCGCCGGCGCTTGACCGTCGGGAGTGCTTTCCGCGGCCAGCGGCTCCGGCCGGAACTCCACGGGCGACGAGTCGCCGCTCGTGCGCGGCGGCTCGAACTCGAGTTCCTCCGGCGCCTGGCGGCGATAGAACTCGATCACCTGTCCCAGCGGCGGCACGTCGAGCTTCCGATCCGACGCAAAGTAGAAGTCGTAGCCCTGCTGCACTTCCCTGGGCCAGTCGCGCTTGCGGAAGTACTCCGGACGCGGCACGGCATGGCAGGCGCCGCAGAACTCCACGACCCGCGGCCGCAGGGCCTCGTCATCGAACGAGCCGGCCAGCGGTTGCGTCTCGCCCCGGGCCGGGGCTTCGCTGGCCGACGGCCGCCCAAACAGCCACCAGCCGCCAAAAACCGCGGCACCAAGCAGCAGCGCGGCCGCCACGTAGAATCCCACCCGTGTCACGTTCTCTCACCCCGTTGCCGGTGCGGCGTCATCGTCTGCCGACCAGAATCATTGGAGCCGCCAGTCCGCAGGGCAAGCCTGCGACCGCTGGGGCCAACACACCTCGCGCAAGAGGATGGCCGGGTTCAAGTCCCCACAGGCTGTTGCGTCCGAACGTCGCGGGGTTCGATGCCGGGATTCCGTTGGCGAAAGAAGTCCAGCTCCCAGCGGCTCGAAAACAGCACGATGGGCTGGCCGAGATGGTCGAACATGAGCCGGGATGAGCCCGGAAGGTC
>JAHWKJ010000178.1 GCA_019347905.1 Planctomycetota bacterium | reverse complement strand
GGCGTCGCCGTAGATCATCACGTTGTTCGGGTACTCGAACAGCTCGTTCTTGATCCCGGCGAAGCCCGGCGACAGCGATCGCTTGATCACCATCGTCGTCCGCGCCTCCCACACCTTGAGCACCGGCATGCCGGCGATCGGGCTGCCCGGGGTGTTCTGCGCCGCCGGGTTGACCACGTCGTTGGCGCCGATGACCATCACCACGTCGGTGTCGCGGAACTCGGGGTTGACAGTGTCCATCTCGAGGAGCTGCTCGTAGGGGACGTCGGCCTCGGCGAGGAGCACGTTCATGTGCCCCGGCATGCGCCCGGCCACCGGATGGATGCCGTAGGTGACCTCGACGCCGCGGCCGGCGAGCACGTCGGCCAGCTCGCGGCAGATGTGCTGCGCCTGCGCCACCGCCAGGCCGTAGCCGGGCACGAACACCACGCTCTGGGCGCTCTCGAGGATCATCGCCGCCTCCTCGGGGCCGGCCGAGCGCACCGTGCCGTACTCGGCCGCGGCGCCGCCCGCCGCCGGCGCGGCTTCGTCCATGCCGAAGCCGCCGAAGAGCACGTTGGGCAGCGAGCGGTTCATCGCCACGCACATGATCCGTGTGAGGATCAGCCCGGAGGCGCCCACCAGCGCGCCGGCGATGATGAGCACGTTGTTCGTCAGCACGAAGCCCGTCGCGGCCGCCGCCAGACCGGAGTAGGAGTTCAACAGTGCGATCACCACCGGCATATCGGCCCCGCCGATCGAAATCACCAGCAGCATGCCCAGCGCCAGGGAGACGACGACCATCGGCCAGTAGAATGCCGAGGCGTAATCGGGCATGAGAATGACACCGACAGCGAGGCCGACAGACACCGCGGCCAGCCCGGCGTTAGCGAGTTGCTGCCACGGGAAGCGGACGTCCTTCACCCACCCCAGTTCCTGCAGCTTGCCGAAGGCCACGAGGCTGCCGGAAAACGTCACCGCGCCGATGAGCCCCGAGGCCGCCGTCGCGACCATCACCTGCGCCGTCCGCTCCAGCGACAGCGCCGTGATGAGAAACGCCCCCGCCACCAGCACGGAAGCCCCGCCGCCAAAGCCGTTGAACAGCGCTACGAGTTGGGGCATCGCCGTCATCTGGATCCGCACGGCCATCGCGGCCCCCAGCGCCGTCCCGATGGCCAGCGAGACGGCGATCAGCGTGAAGTCGAACTCCGCGTGTTGGATCAGCGTGACCACGACCGCCACCAGCATCCCCAGCGCCCCCAGCAGGTTTCCGCGCACCGCAGTCCGCGGGTGCGTGAGCCCCCTGAGGCCAAAGATGAACAGCACGGCCGACAGCAGGTAAGCGAGTTGGACGAGATCAGCGTTCACGAGTCGGGGAATGATAAGTTCGAGATCAGGAATCAAATCTGTTTAGCCGCGTCCCAACGGGACGCGCGGCCCCGCGTCCCGCAGGGACGCGGCTAAACGCGACGATCACGAATGTCTGCTGGAATTATGCGTTTGCTCCTGGGTGCGCCGCGGCGCGGGCTTCCGGCGGAACATCTCCAGCATGCGGTGCGTGACCAGGAAGCCACCCACGACGTTCATGGTGGCGAAGATCACCGCGGCGGCACCCAGAAACTTCGCTCCACCGCCGAAGCCGGCTTCCAGCGAGAGCACCGCCCCCACCAGCGTAATGCCGGAGATCGCATTCGAGCCGGACATCAGCGGTGTGTGCAGCGTGGGCGGGATCCTGGTGATGATCTCGAACCCCACAAACACCGCCAGCACGAACACCGTCAGCAATAGCACCAGGTCGGCCGTGGCGACGCCCGGTGTGGCCTGCGCGATCGCACTCAATGAGTTCATCAGGTTGGTTTTCTTCTGTAGTGTCAGAGCGAAGGGGTCAGACCCCTTTGCGTTTCACCCGTCTCATGATTCTGCATCGCTTGCCCGCAAAGGGGTCTGACCCCCTGGGAGAGCGGCCGCTTGCGCCCGTTCGCCCAGCAGGTCGCGGACGCGTTCGTGGACGACTTCGCCGCCGCGAGTGATCATCGTCTCGCGGATGATCTCGTCATCGGCGTCGAGCGCCGGCCGTCCGCCGCGCACGAGGTTCTTGAGGAACGACACCATATTCCGCGAAAACATCTCGCTGGCATGGTAGGGGACCTCAGCCGGCAGGTTCGCCGGACCGAGGACCATCACGCCGTCGACCTTGACCGTCTCGCCCGGCTGCGTCGGCTCGCAGTTGCCGCCGCGCTCGGCGGCGAGATCCACCACTACCGATCCCGCGGCCATGCCGGAAATCATCTCCCGCGTCACCAGCAGCGGCGCCTTCTTGCCGGGCACGGCCGCCGTGGTAATGACCACGTCGCTCTCGGCCACGACCTTGCCCATCATTTCGCGCTGGCGGCGGTAGAAGTCTTCATCCATGGCGCGAGCGTAGCCGCCGGCGGCTTCAGCCTGGCCGGTTTCCAGGGGCAGTTCCACAAAGCGGCCGCCCACGCTCTCGACCTGCTCGCGGACCGCCGGCCGGATGTCATAGGCCCGCACGACGGCCCCCAGTCGCTTGGCCGTGGCGATCGCCTGCAGCCCCGCAACGCCCGCGCCGACGACGAACACCCGCGCGGGCGTCACCGTGCCCGCGGCCGTCATCAGCATGGGGAACATCCGTGGAAGCGTCCCCGCCGCCAGCAGCACGGCCTTATAGCCCGCGATGGTAGCCATAGACGACAGCACGTCCATGCTCTGGGCGCGGGTGATCCGCGGGACCAGTTCCAGCGCGAAGCACACGGCTCCGGTGCGGGCGGCCTCGCGCATCCACTGCGGCTCGGCGAGCGGCTCGCACGTGGCCACCACGATCTGCCCCGTGCGGAGCAGTTCCAGGTCTTTCCGGCCCGCCGTTGGATTCGCCCCGCACGAGCGCACCTGCGCGAGCACGTCGGCGCGGGCGAACACGTCCTGCCGCGTGTCGACGAGCTGCGCTCCGGCGGCGGAATAGGCGTTGTCGGAGAATCCTGCCTCCGTCCCCGCCCCGCGCTCGACCAGCATCTGGAGGCCCAGCTTCATGAGCGGCGACGCCGACGCCGGCACGAGCGCCACCCGGCGCTCGCCGGGAAAGCTCTCGCGCGGGACGCCGACAGTCAGCGGCGGTGGATTCTCCACGGAGTCACTCGCTCAACGTCATTGGCGCTCCAAGCCCACTGGTTGCAACCCGTGGGCTTCCGGGGCATGTACGAATCGCCGATTTATAGCGGATCGCGCTCCACCGGCATAGCGCCCTCGCTCAACCGAACGCGCTCACCCCACCTTGCCGCCGTACAGGAACTCCAGCTTCAACAGGTCCTTCTCGATGAGTTGGTCAACGAACGTCGGCAGGTAGCCCGTCGGCTCCAGGGAGCGGCCGTTGCGGAAGTTGTAGATGTCCGTCACCACCAGGTCGTTGCGGGCCGGGTCGTAGCCGGCCACTTCGGAAATCTGCGTGACGGCGCGGCCGCCGCCCGGCAGACGCGAGATGTGCACCACCAGGTCGATCGCCGAGGCAATCTGCCGCTGGATCGACACCACCGGCAGATCCACGGCCATCAGCACCAACACCTCCAGCCGCTTGAGCACGTCCAACGTGCTGTTGGCGTGAATGGTGGTCATCGAGCCGTCGTGGCCGGTGTTCATCGCCTGCAGCATGTCGAGGGCCTCGGGGCCGCGGCATTCGCCGACGATGATCCGGTCGGGCCGCATCCGCAGCGAGTTCTTCACCAGGTCGCGGATCGTGTACTCGCCGACGCCTTCGACGTTGGGGGGCTTGGTTTCGAGCGTCACGACGTGGTCCTGGTGCAGCCGCAGTTCAGTGGTGTCTTCGATGGTGACGATGCGATCGCGGTGCGGGATGAAGCTGGAGAGGACGTTGAGCAGCGTCGTCTTCCCGGTGCCCGTGCCGCCGCTGACCAGCACGTTCCGCCGGTTGATGACCGCCGCCCGCAGGAACATCGCCGCACTGGGCGTCAGGCTCCCCAGCTCGATCAGGTCGTCCACGGTAAACCGCTGCACGGGGAACTTGCGGATGGTGAGGCAGGGCCCGCGGATCGCCAGCGGCGGGATGATCGCATTCACGCGGCTGCCATCCGGAAGCCGGGCGTCGACCAGCGGCTGGCTCTTGTCGATGCGTCGGCCGACCTGCGCGACGATGCGTTCGATGATCGACTCGGTCACCTTGTCGGAGATGAACCGCCGCCCGGACAGCTCGATCACGCCGTCGCGCTCGACGTAGATCTGGTCGCTCTTGACGACCATGATTTCGCTGATCGTGGGCGCCCGGAGCAAATCCTGCAGCGGCCCGAAGCCGAACACGGTGTCCTTGAGGTCCTTCTTCAGCGAGCGCAGCACGAGGTACTTCTTCAGCTCGCGGTGCAGGTGCGGGCGGACGAGCGGAAACACCTCGGGGAAGTTCGACTCGACCCGGCGGATCTTCGCGCTCAAATCGGGCTGGGCGTCGAGCTGCAGGCGTTCGCGGCTGAAATGAACCAGGTTTTCCAGCTCGGTCTCGCGCTCGGGGACGAGAGTAGCCGGCACGTCGAACTCGTTGTAGGTCAGCCGCGCCAGCGTATGCAGCTCTTCGCGGTCGCTCTCCATGATGAGCTGGTTGACCATCAGGTCCTTCAGCGTCAGCCCGATGACCTCTTCCAAGAGGGCGTCGTTCTCCGGGCCGAACAGGTTCAGCTCGCGGCAGACGTCTTCGATGTTCCGCTCCAGGAGCAGGATGCTGCCGGCGTCGCCGATGCGGCTGTTTTCCAGCTCGTACAGGTCGAAGCGTTCCAGCAGTTTCTTGTGAACTTTCAGCTCCAGGTCGGCCATGATCGACCGCAGATGGGCTTCCAGCTCGGCCCGCGTGATTGGGGCGGCCTCTTCGGCCTCGAAGGTGAGCGTGTAGGGCCAGATGCGGACCGTCTCACCGGCGCGGAACTCCAGCGATTCGCCGCCGATCAACTCGACGTCGCCGATCATGCAACTGTTGAGGCCGACATTCTCCAGCAGAAAGCGGCCGTTCTGCCGGCGGACGACCGCCTGCTTCTTGGAGACCAGCGGGCTGGCGAGCACGACGAGGTTGGACGGATCGCGGCCGATGCGAATCAATTCCACATCGGTCTCGACCATGCTGCGGCGGCTGTCGTGGACTTTGTTGAACCAGATCTTCATCGGGGGGGGCGCTGCGCGGGTCGAAAGGGTCGAAGAGTCGAAGGTCGAAAGGGCCGGAGGAAAGATGCGTTCTTCCATCGTAACGGCGTGGCGTGTCTGCCGCAGCATCGCGTCGCAACGCGCCTTTACACATTTGAGGCGAAATGGTATCCGGCGCGACTTCCTGCGTAGAGCAAGCGTCCCGCTTGCTCGTTTCACCTGCGAATCTTTGAGCCGCAACGATCACCGCACAAGCGAGACGCTTGTGCTACGACGCCGATGCCCGAAACGAGCGCTAATCTCATCCCCGCAACGCGGCGGCCGGTGCCGCTCGTGCGGCGGCGGGACTTGACGGCCGAGCGGATCACCTACCAGGCCGTGCCGTACTGGGTTGTGAAGGACCCGATCGCCCTCGCGTATTACCGCCTGCAGATCGAACAGTACGCGGTGCTGGAACTGCTCGACGGGGAGCGTTCACTGGAAGATTTGCGCTCCCGCCTGCAGCGCGAGTTCCCCACGCTGCGGCTCTCGCTCAAAGACCTGCACGAGCTGATCTCGGACCTGCATCACAAGGGCCTCGTCTACAGTCTGCGGTCCGGCCAGGGGGCCGTGCTGCTCGACCAGCGGCGGCAGAACCGCCGGCGCGCGTTCTGGCGCGGCGTCCGCAGCGTGCTCTACATCCGGCTGCCGGGATTCGATCCCCAGCCGATGCTGGCGCGGCTGTATCCGCTCGTCCGCTGGATGTTCACGCCGTGGGCGGCGGTCTTCGCGACGTTGTTTGTGCTTTTCGCGTGGGGGCTCTTGTTCGTGCACTTCGGCGAGTTCGAGCGGCGGGTGCCGGGGTTTCAGCAGTTCTTCGCCTGGCCGAATCTCGTGTGGCTGTGGGCCACGATTGGGGCGGCGAAGCTCATTCATGAGTTAGCGCATGGCCTCGCCTGCCGACACTACGGCGGGGAATGTCACGAAATCGGCGTGGCGTTCCTGGTGTTCAGCCCTTGCCTGTACTGCGACGTGTCCGACTCGTGGATCCTTCGCGCGAAGCGCAAACGCATCCTCATCGGCGCGGCGGGTATGGCGATCGAAGTCGTGCTCTCGGCCGCGGCGATTCTCTTATGGTGGAACACGCAGCCGGGACTCTTCAATCACCTGTGCCTCAACGTGTTCTTCGTGACGACGATCACCACCGTGATCTTCAATGCGAATCCGCTGCTCAGGTTCGACGGCTATTACATCCTCTGCGACTGGCTGGAAATCCCGAACCTGCGGCCCAAGGCCGACCGGCTGCTCCAGCGCAGCTTCGCCCGCTACTGCCTTGGTATCGAGTCGCCGCCGGACCCCTTCATGCCCGACCGTGGCCGCGGATGGTTCGTGCTGTATTCGATCGCCAGCGCCCTGTACCGCTGGTTCCTCGTGTTCTCGATCATCTACGCCCTGTATCACCTGATGAAGCCCTATGGTTTGCAGAACCTGGGGCTGGCGCTGGGGGTGTTTTCCGCACTGGCGATTGTGGCCGGCATGCTGGCTTCGCTGTGGCGGATGCTGGCCGCACCGAGGAGAAAACCGATGAGCCGAATTCGTCTGGCCGCCACGCTGACGGTCATCGGCGGACTGGTGACCGCGGGCCTGATGGTTCCCCTGCCGCTGTCCGTCGAGGCGCCCTTCGTGGTCGAGCCGGTCGGCGTCGAGCATGTCTACACCACGACCCCCGGGCGGCTGGTGGAAGTGCGCGTGCGGCCCGGCGACGTGGTACGCAAGGGCGACGTGCTGGCGCGGCTGGCGAACTTCAGCCGGGAAGATGACTACCGGCGGCTGAAGTCGGAGCGGGACGCTCAAGCCGTCGATGTCGAAATCGCGCGGGCCTTGCGCGACCCCGGCCGCGAGCGACTCGCGCAGGCGACGTGCGACGCACTGGACGAACAGCTCGCCGAAGCGGCCCTGCAACTCGAACAGTTGACGCTCCGGGCGCCCGCGAACGGCGTTGTAATCGCTCCGCCGCGCGTCGGGGCGGCCGCGGATACGAAGCGCGGCGGCCGCCTCCGCCGCTGGACCGGCACGCCGCTGGATGAGAAGAACCGCGGCTGCCACCTCGCCCAGCGGACGCACGTGCTGTCCATCGCCCCGAGCGAAAGCTGGCAGGCGGTGCTGGTCATCGACCAGCTCGACCGCGAGCAGTTCGCCCCCCGCCGCACCGTCGAACTGCAGCTCGAAGAGCGGCCCGGCGAAGTCTACCACGGCCGCATTGCCCGCGTCTCAGACCGCCATCTCGAATACCCGCCGCCGCAACTCTCCAACAAGTTCGGCGGCACGCTGGCGACGCAGACCGACCGGCACGGCAACGAGCAACTTGCCGGTGCCGCGTGGCAGGCGCTTGTCGCGCTCGACGATGATGGGTCGCTGTTGCGTTCCGGGCTGCGGGGCCGCGCCCGCTTCACCGTCGAGACGCGCACCGCCGGCCAGTGGGCCTGGCGCTACCTGAAGCAGACGCTGCACTTCCGCATGTAGCCCAAAGGCAAGGGGTCGCTGTCGGTGATTTAGCCCGAAGCGCAAGCGAGGGAATGCCGCGCGAAGTTCACTCTTCCGCCGGCGGCAGAACCCAGATCTCACCATACTCGGCTGGCTGCTCCGCGCGGAAGCCATGGTGCCGCAGCAGCTCCAGAACGCCCAGGAAGATCCCCACGATCCGCTGCCGGTCGTTGGTTCGTTCAAAGAAACTGCTGAAGGCGGTCCGCCCTTCGCGGCGGACGCGGCCGCCGATCTGCTCGACGTACACGGCGATCGGTGTGTCGTCGTAGCGGATGCTGGCCCAGGCTTCCGGCGTCTTCGCGCGCAGCACGCGGCCCAAGGCGCTCACCAGGTCCCACAATTCCACGTCGCGGATGCGGTCGGCCGAACGATCCTTGCCCCCGCGGGGACGCTCGTCCGACAGCCGCGGATAACGCTGCTGCCAGCTCGCCGCGTGTTCCTCCAGCGCAGCGGCGGCCTCCTTGTACCGCTTGTACTCGAGCAGCCGCTCGATGATCTGCCCTGTCGGCGGCTCGGTGCCCGGCGCATCGGCGTTGTCGCCGGTTTCATCCGTCTGCGGCAGCACCTCGCGGCTCTTGATCTCTACAAGCGCGCTTGCGCCGACGACGAACTCCGCGGCCTGCTCCAGATCGAAGAGTTCGCGGGCGGCGATGAAGTCGAGGAACTGCGCCGTCACGCGCGCCAGCGAGACATCCAGCACATCGACCTCGCGCCGACGCACGAGATACAGCAGCAGGTCCAGCGGACCACTGAATAGTTCAAGTTCGACCCGGTAGGCGGGAGCAGCGGCCATCATTGGAAGGCGGGAAGCGGCCGGGCCACGAAGGGGGTCAGACCCCTTTGCGGACGAGCGATGCTGAGTGTGGACAACGGGTGCACCGCAAAGGGGTCTGACCCCCTCGGGGCGGCGGAGACGGAGAGCGTGCAAAGAGGTGCAAAGAGATGGTCCCACCGTCACTATCGGCATAACCGGCACAATCGCTTCAATCCAAAGGAGCGTCCGCCGGTTGGCAGGTCCGAAGCACGCCCACGCGTCGCTTGAACTCGATTTGAACAGGAGCTAACAGAGGAAACAGAGAGCGGGCAAAGCTCAAAAGAAAACAGGCGACCACAGATGACACTGATCCGCGAAATCCGTGTGTTCCGTGGTCGCCCACTTGCCGGAGCACCCCGTGCAGAAGGGATCGCGACACGATGACCACCACCGCCGAGAAGCAGGAATTCACCTTTCAGGCCGAGATCGAGCAGCTTCTGCACATCCTCTCGGAGTCGCTGTACCAGAACCGCGAAATCGCCATCCGCGAACTGGTCTCGAACGCCTCCGATGCGCTCGACAAGATGCGGCACGTGCGGCTCACCGATGAGCAATACCGCGACGACGAGCCGCTCGAAATGACCCTCGAGCCGAACGCCGAGAACCGCACGCTGACGATTCGCGACAACGGCATCGGCATGACCCGCGACGAGCTGATCGAGAACCTGGGCACCATCGCCCACAGCGGGTCGCTCGCATTCCTCAACCGGCTCTCCGGCGACGCTCGGGCCGATCTGTCGCTGATCGGCCGCTTCGGCGTGGGCTTCTACTCGGCCTTTATGCTTGGGCAACGCGTCGAAGTGCTCTCCCGCAGCTACCGCGAAGAGGCGGGCTGGCGGTGGGAATCGGACGGCAGCGGCCGATTCACCATCGAGCCGCACGAGACTCTCGCCCGCGGCACAGCCGTCACCCTGCACCTGAAGCCGGACCTCGACGAATTCACGCGGCCGGAGCGGCTGAAGCACATCGTCCGCAAGTATTCGACGTTCGTGCCCCATCCTGTGAAGCTGAACGGCGAGACACTCAACGAGCAGCGGCCGATCTGGGTCGAGCCGAAGACGGCCCTTTCGGACGACGACTACGCCGCCTTTTACCGCCACATTTCGCATCGCGTGGACGAGAAGCCGCTGTGGCGGCTGCACCTGTCGAGCGACTCGCCGCTGTCGTTCCATGCGATTCTCTTCTGTCCGCCGACGAACCTGGAGTTGTTGGGCTTCGGCCGCATCGAGCACGGCCTCAGCCTGTGTGCCAAGCGAATTCTGGTGCAGGACGATTGCCGCGAGCTGCTGCCGGAGTACCTGCGGTTCATCGTCGGGCTGGTGGATTCCGACGATCTGCCGCTGAACGTCGCGCGCGAGTCGCTGCAGGACAACACGATCTTCCGCAAGATTCGCCGCGTGCTGGTCAAGCGGGTGCTGGATCATCTGGCGAAGCTGGCGGAGGACGAGCGCGAGACGTACGAGACGTTCTACCGGCAGTTCGGTCCGGCCTTGCGGGAAGGCGTGGCGACGGATTTTGAATACCGCGAGAGCGTGGCAGCGCTCTTGCGGTTCCGCTCCTCGCGCGAGGCCGACGCGGAAGCGCTGGTCGCGCTAGACCAGTACGTGGAGCGGATGCCCGAGGGCCAGACGCAGGTTTACTTCCTGGGCGGTCCCGACCGGCGGTCGCTCGACAGCAGCCCGCACCTGGAGGCGTTCCGCGACCGCTCGCTGGAGGTGCTGCTGGTGACGGACCCGATCGACGAAATCGTGCTCGCCACGCTGGGCCGCTATCGCGACAAGCCGCTGGTGTCGATCGATTCGGCCGAAGTGGAATTGCCCGCCGGCGCGGACAAGGCCGCCGCGGAAGCGGAAGGCGCGAAGCCGTCGGAGCGGGAGACAACGCCCTCAGGTTTCGGCCGCGTACTGACGCTGTTCCGCGAAGCGCTCCGCGAGCGCGTCGAGGACGTGCGAGAATCGAGCTTGCTCACCGGCAGTCCCTGCCGGTTGGTGAACCCCAAGGGAGCGGCCAGCGCGCAGGTGCAGAAACTGCTTGCCACGGCCGGCCAGGAGTTGCCGCTCTCGCGTCGCGTGCTGGAAGTGAATCCCCGCGCGCCGCTGATCCGCCGCTTGTGCGAACTCTCGGCCAACGCTGAGCACGAAGAGTTCATCCGCGACTGCGGCCGCCAGCTTCACGCCAACGTACTGCTCTTGGAAGGCCTGCCGCTCTCGCCGGCCGAAACGGCGTCCCGCGTCGAGCGGTTCCTGACGGAGCT
>JAHWKJ010000718.1 GCA_019347905.1 Planctomycetota bacterium | reverse complement strand
ATATTCCTGCTCCGAAAATCCTTCGTTTGTGGTTCAAAGCTAGATGGACGAAGAGCGAGGACCGCTGTTGGCGGCGGAAACCAATGTCTGTCGGGTGATGGTGTCAAGCCGCAGCTTGCTGTGGTGTCAGAGTCACCTCGTAGCCGAGGCCTTGCAAGCGCTTGACCAAGTATCGCTCGAGGCGCCGTCGGTTGATTGTGTCGAAATAGTCTGCTCCGAGATCGGCGTATTCCACGTTATGTTTCAGCATGTGGTAGATGATTCTGAGCAGGGTATGGCCCACGGCGAGCAGGGCTCGCTTCTTGCCGCGGCGAGCCGCCAGCCGCCGGTACAGCGCCGACAGGTAGCTGGCTTTGGTACGCGAGGCGGCCCACGCCGCATCCACGAGCGCACGGCGCAGCCAGGGATTGCCGTGCTTCGCGCGGCGGCGTTTACGCTTCCCGGCCGATTCGTCGTTGCCCGGACACAGACCACCCCACGAGGCGATGTGATCATCGGTCGGAAAGCGGCTCATGTCGCTGCCCGTCTCGGCGATCACGTTCTCAATCGTGCGGCGGTTGATGCCGGGAATCGCATCCAGTCGGCGGAACTGCTCCTCGGTCAGGAAAGGGCGGAGCAGTTCCTCCACACGCCGATCGAATTGCTCGATCTGGTGCTCCAGATGTTCCAGGTGCTCCATCAGCATCTGGAGCATGAACCGGTGGTGATCGGTGAACCGCCCTTCCAGTGCCAGCGTCAGTTGAGGGATCTTGGCCTTCAAGCGCCGCCGGGCCAGTCGCGCCAGTCGGTCTGGATCCCGCTGGCCGGCGATCAGGGCGCGCAGCATGTCGCGCCCCGACTTGCCCAGGATGTCCGTGGCGACCGCCCCCAACTTGATGTTGGCGTCTTCCAGCGTCTTGTGAATCCGGTTGACCACGCGGTTGGTCTCGCCGACGAGTTGGGCTCGCTGGCGAGTCAGATCCCGCAACTGCCGCTGACCCTCCGGCGGCACAAAACTGCCTGTCAGCAGCCCGCAGGCCAGCAGGTGGGCGATCCACTGGCAGTCGCTGACGTCCGACTTGCGGCCGGGCACCTGCTTCACGTCGCGAGGATTGACCAGCAGCAACTCGAACTGGCCTTCCAGAATATTGAACACCGGCTTCCAGAACACGCCGGTCGACTCCATGGCCACATGCGTGACGCTGTTCGCGTGCAGCCAGTCCGACAGTGCCAACAGGTCTTTGGTCATGGTCCCGAAGGTCCGGACCTGTTCGGTCACTCTCCCCTGTTTGTTCGTGCGTCGGATGCAGACAGCGATCGTCTGCTTGTGCACATCCAACCCTGCCACGCTCGCATAAATCGTGTCCATAGACGTCTCCCCACAACACACACGAGACAAACCAGGGGCCGGTGCCGGGGAACGTCGAGGGGTTGTCATTCTGCTCCGCGTGCTCCCCGGAGTACGGGGGCAACAATTCAGGGTTCGAAGCAACGTTCGGGCCAGACTGCCTCGCGGGCTCGAAAGCACCAACGAAAAATCGACCTGCGACCCGGTGCCGGCCTGTCCACACCTGCCAACATAACTCAGACTCGACTCGATTTTCATCATTCAGGGTGCCGCCACGCGGCATGAGCGACTGCCTGAAATCTTCCTGCCTTTTGCCTGCGCTCGGGTGCAACGATGAGCTCTGCAATCGAACAGCTCAACGCTGCCGGAAATGCCTGGACCGGGCTGATGCTGGCCGTCCTGTGGCAATCGACCTTGCTGGCGATTGTGATCTCGCTGGCGGCGTTGGCGGCACGCCGCTCGTCGCCCGCCGTGCGGTACTGGCTGTTCCAGATCCTGGCAATCAAGCTGCTGGTGATGCCGTTCTGGACGGTCGCCGTTCCCTGGCCGGGATGGTTTGCCGCGGAGCAGCCGGACGAACCGCAGGTCGTACCGCCAGCGGGCGAGGATGCGGCGGCCGACCGCGAGCCCTTCGGCCCGCAGCCCGTGATCGGCCCCGTGGCCGCCCAGGCCGACGATGCGGCGGCGAAAGACACGGAGCCCCACGGGCTCAGTGGCATCGGCTGGCCGGGCTGGCTGCTCGTTGGGTGGGCGGCGGTCGTCTGCGTTCAGGTGCTCAGAATCGCGATCCAGCGCCGGCGTCTCGGCCGGCTGCTCCACGAGGCGCGACCAGGAAGTGACGATCTTGCTGACCGTGTCGCACAGGTGGCGCGCGAATTGAACCTGGCCCGCGTTCCCGCCGTCCGGCTGACGGACGTGGACTGCTCGCCGTTCGTCTGCGGTCTCCGCCGCCCGGTGCTGGTCCTGCCCGCGACGCTGACGGCGGCGCTCGACGATACGCAGTTCCGCCACGTTCTGTTCCACGAGCTCGCCCACGTGAAGCGCCGCGATCTGCTGTGGGGCTGGATCCCCGAGATCGCCCGCCTCGTGTACTTCTTCCACCCGGTCGCGCACTGGATGGTCTACCGCCTGCGACTGGAACGCGAACTGGCCTGCGACCAGATCGCCATGACGCACACCGGCCGCGATGCGCGGGCGTACGCGGAGACGCTGGTGCATGTCGTGAGCCGGCGGAGCGGACCGGCGGCCCCGAAGGCGGCGGGAGCGGCGGG
>JAHWKJ010000177.1 GCA_019347905.1 Planctomycetota bacterium | reverse complement strand
GTGTACGTTCCCGGGGTGACGATGAATGAGTAAAAACCGACGGCATCCGTGACGCTCTGGGTGTCTCCGAGACTGAAGCCGGCGACGCCGTCATTGTCGAGGAACACCGTCACCCCGGCCTGCCCCGTTTCGGCGCCGTCGCAGACGCCATTGCCGTTGGCGTCGACGAAGACGGTGCCGCGAATCTCGCCGTCGGTGGGCGGCGTGCCGACGTTCAGTTGGAGTCGATAGTTGCCGGTGTCTCCGGCGACGGCTCCGGCCGCCGTGAGCGGATCGTATCCGTAATTCTCGAATCCGGAGACGCCCACGAAGTAGGTGCCGGCGGTGGCAAACGTGAACTCAAGCCGCGAGTAGAAGTCGCCGCCGAGAGGGTCGAGGTCGTCGTTGAATTCCAGTTCATTGCCGAGCGAATCGAACAGTCTCAGGCCTGTATCGACGGTCGATGCCGCGCCGATCGGCTGGAAGGTCTCGGCCGTCAGCAATTGTCCTGCCGTGGCTTCGAAGCGGTAGAGATCGACGTCGTCGCTGCCGATACCGGGATTCGCGAGCGCTTCGACAATCGAAAAGCTGCCGCCGCTCGGGCCGATGCCGGTGGCTTCCGCATTCGCGATCGTGCCGCCGCCGTCGAAGGAGATCGTCAGCCGGTAATCGCCGGCGTCCCCCAGGCCGGCGAACGTGCCGCTGCCGTCGGTTGGGTTGTAGTACAGTTGCGGGAACGCGGAGACGCCGAGGTAATACGTGCCGGCGGTGGTGAAGGTGAAGTTGAGTTCGGAGTACAGCCCAGGGCCGTCATCGTCGTCGAAGTCGAGCTGATTGCCGCTCGCGTCGAACAGCCGCAGGAGCGTGTTGACGGAGTCGCTCGAGCCGCCCGGCTGTTCGGTGCGGGCGAGGAGCGTGTCGCCGGCGCCGGCCTGAAAGCGGTAGAGGTCGATGTCGATGCCGGCCAGCGACTCGTTCCGGTGAAAGATGCCGGCGCCATTGAGGCCGGTGTCCTCCGCCGCGACCAGCGTGTTTCCCGGTTCGGCAGTCACCGACAGCGTAAACAGGTAATCGCCCGTTTCGCCCGGAGCGGTGCCGCCGCCCGTCGCGGCGTCGTAAAAGTCGTTGCCGAAACCGCTGACACCGATGAAGTACGTCCCGTCCGTGGCGAACGTGAAATCGATCTGCGAGTAAAAATCGCCGCCGAGGAAGTCGCGGTCGTCGTTGAAGTCCAGTTCATTGCCAAGGCTGTCGAACAGTCGCAGTACGGTGTCAACCGCGGCCGCACCGGAGGGCTGGCTCGTCTCGGCAGTCAGCGTGCTGCCGGCGGAGGCCTGAAAACGGAACAGGTCCACGTCACGGTTGCCGGTCGCGCCGTCGCCGAGTTCCTCCGTCGCGCTGAACGTCCCGCTGCCCGGTCCCACGCCTGTCTCATCGGCGGCGATCAGCGTGTCGCCGACATCGACCGGCGCGACCGACAGCACGCGACGGTCTTCCAGCCGGCGGAGATAAAGCCGCGTATCCAGAAGAGCGTGCCTCGTCCGCGGCGGTCGACCTCGCGGCGTCAGCACGTCACGAACCCATCTAAACCAACGTGCAGTCATAGAGGGATCGTTGGGGGGAAGGAGTCTGGGGCCGAGCATGGTGCCGGAGGCACCTGACAGCATCGCGGGCGCTGCCGTCGCTGGACGAGGCAGGACAATCTCTAGCAGAATTCTATCGGGCCGCGGTTCGTAACAACAAGGATCGTCGGAGCTTCCGCCGTCCGAAGCCTTTCTGGGATCAGTCAGGACGAGCCGCGCGGACTGACGGGTCTGCCTGACCGAAAAAGCCGACCTTTTCGAGATCGGCGCGTCGGAGCCTGCGACCCTCTTAAGTTAAACGCAAAATGGGGGGCGAACGGACAAAATAAGTGTGATTCCGGGGAATACTCCGAGCCACTGCGGTATAGGGAACGCACCAGTAACGCCTGCCATGATGCTTTCAGCGCGAGTTGGCTCGATGCCTCAGGGCGCGGTTGCATCGCGGGAACGCATTCACGATCATTAATGGGTTGGTGTCGGTTGCGGGACGGAACAGGCTCACCATCAATGGTTTCCGTCTTCGCCTCGTGCTTCAAGACCTCTGCGGGAGACTGTGGTGAGTGTGCCGGTGAGCACGTCGACTAAACCGCCGCGACGGACTTTCGTGCCGTTCCTGGCGGCACTGGCGATTGGTTGGGCGACGCCGGCCGTGCGGGCTGGCGACGGCGGCCGACTGACATTCGAACGCGACGTGCGGCCCATTCTCAAAGCCCACTGCTTTCACTGCCACGGCGAAGAAGGCGATCCCGAGGGCGGTCTCGATTTGAGGCTCCGACGGCTGATCGCCGCCGGCGGAGACTCCGGTCCCGCACTGGTGCCGGGCGAACCATCTAAAAGCTACCTCGTGGAACGCATTGCCGGCGGCGAAATGCCTCCGGGGGACGATGCGGGCAAAAAGCTTTCCGCGAGCCATGTCGACACGATCCGCCGCTGGATTGCCGCGGGCGCTCCGACCGCGGGTCCGGAGCCGGAGTCATTGGACGGCCCGCTATTCACGGCCGAAGAGCGGAACTTCTGGTCGTTCCAGCCGGTGACGCGTCCGGCCATTCCCGCTGTAGGCAATCGGCTGCGGGTGCGGACGCCGATCGACGCCTTCGTGCTCGCGCGACTCGGCTCCGCGCAACTGGCATTTGCCCCCGATGCTGACCACCGGACACTCATCCGGCGGGCGACGATCGACCTGCTGGGTCTGCCGCCGACTCCCGCCGAGATCGAGCAATTCCTCAAGGACGAATCGCCGGACGCCTACGAGCGGCTGATCGACCGACTGCTGGCGTCGCCGCACTACGGCGAGCGCTGGGGACGGCACTGGCTCGATGCGGCCGGTTATGCGGATTCCGAGGGTCATAGCACGGAAGATCCCGTCCGCGAGCACGCCTGGCGTTACCGGGACTACGTGATTCGCTCGTTCAATGCCGACAAGCCGCTGGACGAGTTCATCATCGAACAGCTCGCCGGCGATGAACTGGTGTCGCCGCCCTACAATGAATTGCCGGCCGCAGACATTGAGAAGCTCATCGCCACCGGCTTTCTGCGAACCGCACCCGACGGCACGGCGGAGTCGAATACGCCCGAGGCCCGCAACGCCGTCATCGCCGAGACGTTGAAAGTCGTCACGTCCTCGCTGCTGGGACTGACGGTGGGCTGCGCCCAGTGCCACGACCACCGCTACGACCCCATCCCGCAGCGAGACTACTACAGTCTGCGGGCGATCTTTGAGCCGGCGTTCGACTGGAAGGACTGGCGGACGCCGAAACAGCGGCTGGTGTCGCTGTACTCACAGGTGGACCGCGAAGAGGCAAGCCAGGTTGAAGCGGAAGCTCGCATGGTCGATGAAGAGCGAACGCGCAAGCAGGTTGCGTACATTCAGCAGACGCTGGAGAAGGACCTGGCGAAGCTCACCGAAGATGTCCGCGATGAGGTGCGGGCCGCGCTCGACGTGCCCGAGAAAAAGCGTTCCAAGGAACAGCGGTCGCTGCTCAAGAAGTATCCCAGCACGAATGTGACCGCCGGGTCGCTGTACCTGTATGACAAGCAGGCCGCTGACGAATTGAAAGCTTTGGCCGAACGAGCCGCCGACATCCGCAGGCAGAAGCCCGTGGAAGAGTTCGTGCGGGCGCTGACGGAAGTCGCGGGGAAGGTTCCGGAGATGCACGTCTTCCATCGCGGCGACCACGAGCAGCCGAAGGAGCTGGTGGAGCCGGCCGGGTTGTCGATCCTCGCGCTGACGGCGAACGGAGACGAAAGGGGAAGCGACGCGACATCGGCCGTGAGTTATCGGTCGGTGCCGGCGATTCCGCAAAATGATCCATCGCTAACCACGACCGGCCGCCGACTGGCGTTTGCACGGTCGCTGGTGGGCGGCAGCCATCCGCTGACGGCCCGCGTGCTGGCCAACCGCGTGTGGATGCACCACTTCGGCCGCGGCCTGGTCGAAACTCCCGATGACTTCGGTGTGCTTGGCGCGCGGCCTACGCATCCGGAAGTGCTCGACTGGCTCGCGGCGGAGCTCATCGGCCAGCGGTCAGAGGTCAGAAATCAGAAGTCAGACATCAGCAGTGCGCAGTCGGAGGCGGCGTCCCTTACGGCTTCCGGCCCTCAACCCTCAACCCTCAACCCTCAACCCGTATGGAGCCTCAAGCGCCTGCACCGGCAGATCCTGCTCTCGACCACCTATCGGCAGCAGCTTGCGACGGAACCCGAAGCGCGGCGTGCCGATCCTGAAGGGCGGCTTTACGCCGGCCGTCCGCTCCGCCGCATGGAGGCGGAAGTCGTGCGCGATGCGGTGCTGTCTCTCAGCGGCAACCTGAACCCGAAGGCCGGCGGCCCGCCTGTGCCGGTCATGGCCGACCGCGTCGGGCAATTCGTCGTCGGCATCGAGAACCTCAATGCGGGCCGTCCCGGCGAAGTCATTCCCATGCACGGCGAAGAGTTTCGACGCAGCGTCTACGTGCAGGCCCGCCGCAGTCGTCCGCTGGCCGTGCTCGACGCCTTCGATCTGCCGCAGATGGAGCCGAACTGCACGCGGCGGGCCAGCTCGACTGTCGCACCCCAGTCGCTGCTGCTCATGAACAACGAATTCGTCGTGGCCCAGTCGCAGGCGATGGCCGCACGCGTCCAGCGCGAAGCCGGCGACGATCCGCAGGCGCAGGTGTCGCTCGCGTGGGAGCTGGCCTTCGCCGGGGAACCGACCGCGGAGGAACTCGCGGAGGCCGTCGCGTTTCTGAGCGAACAGAGCACCATTCTGAGCGCGTCAGCGGGTGGCCAACAACAGGCGGATGCGCCGCCCCCGGCACTGGGCGCGCTGGCCAGCTTCTGCCAGACGCTGATCGGCTCGAACCGATTTTTGTATATTGATTGATTGCAGGTGCTGACTTCGTTGGGCGTTCCCATTGTGGTGACTCTCCGCCGTCTGCGCCGCGATTTTGCACGGGTGAAACATGTCGACGTCCACCCTGACCGCTCCCGAGGCCGTTGTTCCTCCACAGGCGCCCGTCTCGAAAGCCGGGCAGCCGACGTGGGAGATCGCAGAGATGTTCCCGCTCCAGGGCGAATGGACCGAGCAGGAATATCTCGCCCTCGAGACCAACCGCCTGATCGAGTTCTCCGACGGCCTGCTGGAGTTTCTGCCCATGCCGACGATGCTGCACCAGGCGCTGGTGGAATTCCTTCACGCTCTCTTGAAGGAGTTTGTGGGCAGACACGATCTGGGGCGGGCTTTCTTTGCTCCATTGCCCATTCGACTCTGGCCGGGAAAATTTCGCGAGCCCGACCTCATGTTCATCGCGCGCGAGCGTCTCCCGTCCGATCTCCGCCGGCAACCTGACAAGGCCGATCTGGTGATGGAGGTTCTCAGCCCGGGAGAACGCAATCGCCAGCGCGACCTGGAGACGAAGCGCGAAGAATACGCCACGGCCGGCATTCGCGAATACTGGATCGTCGATCCCGAACAGCGGCGGGTTCACGTGCTGGCGCTGGACGGAAACAAATACCGCGTCCACGGCGAATTCGGCCCGGGCCAGAAGGCGACTTCCGTGCTGCTGGACGGGTTTGTGGTGAGCGTCGACGAACTGTTCGCCTCCGCCGAACCGAAATCGGAACAGAAGTAGCCACCGAAGAGGCTCGGCCGCGTCCGGAGCACACGGCACCTGCGACTACGACCTGGAGGAGCAGCCCCTGTGCAGTTGAATGCACTCGACAATCTCCGTTCCACCCGCCGTCACTTTCTGGCCTCGCAGGCCTTGGGCCTCGGCGGCGTGGCGCTCGCGTGGCTGTTTCAGCGCGAGCGGCTGCGCGCCGAGCCGGTGAAGCCGCCGCTGGAGGCGGAGCATTTCGACACCACGCCCAAAGCGCCGCCCGCCGAACCGCGGGCGCGGGCGATGATCTCGCTGTGGATGCAGGGCGGGCCGAGCCATATCGACCTGTTCGATCCCAAACCCGAGATGGCGAAGTGGGACGGCCAGCCGTTCCCCGGCGAGATCAAGTATGACAACGCGGCCCAGGCCAGCTCGCGCGTGCTGGCCAGTCCGTGGAAGTTCCGGCCGCACGGCGAATGCGGGACGGAGATTTCGGAACTGCTGCCGCACATCGCCGGCATCGTCGACGATATCGCGCTCGTCCGTTCGATGCACACTGGCGTCAACAACCACGGCCAGTCGATCCGTGCCTTGCAGACGGGCCGCACGATCGAAGGCCGTCCCACCATGGGAAGCTGGCTCACCTACGGACTGGGCAGCGAATGCGACAACCTGCCGGCGTATGTGGCGCTGGTCGATCCCGGACAGCTCCCCGTGCTGGGCGTCGAGAACTGGTCGAACGGTTTTCTGCCGGCGCTGTTCCAAGGCACAGTGGTGAGGCCGCAGGAGCCGCGGATCCTCAATCTCGACCCGCCGCCGCACCTCGCCGGCGCGCCGCAGGAGCGGGCGCTGGCCTATCTCGACCGCCTCAACCGCAGGCACCTGGAACGCCGTCCGGGCTACAGCGACCTGGAAGCTCGCATCGCCAGCTACGAGTTGGCCGCCCGCATGCAGCTTTCGGCCAAAGAAGCCCTCGACGTCTCGAAAGAATCGAAGACGGTCCACACGCTGTACGGGCTGAACGACCCGGCGACGCGCGAGTACGGCACGAACTGCCTGATCGCGCGGCGGCTCATCGAGCGCGGCGTCCGCTTTGTGCAGGTCTTCACGCAGAACCAGTTCTGGGACCATCACGGATCGATTCTCAGCAAGCTGCCCGCGGCCTGCCGGAAGGTCGACCAGCCGGGTGCGGCCCTCGTGAAGGATCTCAAGGACCGCGGCCTCCTGGACACGACGGTGGTGCATTGGGGCGGCGAGATGGGCCGCTTGCCGGTCATTCAGAACGACGCCGGCCGCGAAAAAGTCGGTCGCGACCACAACACGTACGGCTTCAGCTCGTGGCTGGCCGGCGGCGGCTTCAAGGGTGGATACGTGCACGGCCGCACCGACGACTTCGGCCACAAAGCGATCGAAGACGTGGTGAACCACTACGACTACCACGCGACGCTGCTCTCACTGTTCGGCCTGGACCACCGCGAGCTTGCCTTCCGTTACGCCGGCCGCGAGCAAACGCTGACCGACGGCCAGGAAGGCCGCGTGGTGAATGAGCTTCTCGATGCGTAACGGTCGAGGGACGAGGGTCGAGGGACAAGGGCCGGCAGAGACGGCGAGCGGGCCCGACGGCAACGGTCCCGCAAATAGCGGTTCCGGAGTCGGCGCCGGCAAATGCTCCGCACGCTGGCCGCTCTTGGCGCTCGTCATCTATTGGGGCGGTCTGTTCGTCGCGACGCACGTGCCGGCGCCGTCTCTGGGCCGGATGCCGCAAGGCTCTGACAAGGCGATGCACCTGGCGGCATTCGCCGGCCTGGGATTCTTGTCGATGTGGTGGCGACACGCCCGCGGCGGCGTGCTTCGCCGCGAGGTCTGGCTCGTACTGGCCGTGTGCGCTCTGTATGCCGCGATCGACGAACTCCTGCAGATCCCAATTGCCTCCCGCCGGGGCGACATCCTCGACTGGCTGGCCGATATTGCCGGCGCGGCCCTCGGCGTGGCGGCGTACGGCGCCGTGTCTCGTGCGTTCGGCCGCACCTCCACCGTTTAGCCGCGACTCGCCAGAGGAGCAATTGTTCTGATTCTGGGGTAGTGATGCCCTTTGACCCATTACAATTTCTGCCGGATTCACAAGACGATCCGCATGTCACCAGCACTCAAGGCGGGCATCACCTACCGGCTGTGGACTGTTGCCGATCTGTTCGGATACGACCAGCACCATGAAAACCGGCCGCGACCTTCGCTTACTACTGGCAATCCCACTGCTGGCGCTGCTCGCCGCGCTGGCACTGCCGATCATCGCCGCGATCCGGGAAGTGCTGCGGTGAGCGTTCCGCAGAAAACATTTCAAAGGGCATCACTACCGATTCTGGAGTGGATAACCGCACGCTCTCTCCGCAAAATAGACGTGGCTCAATCGACAACGTTCTTTGGGGGCCGCTCGACCAAACCAATGACTGCAGCCCAGCCGACCATCGAAGCGAATCTGGCCAAGCTGCTGCAACTCCCGCCGGAGGTGCGGCTGGAATTCGGCGAACGGCTGATCGCCAGCGTTCCACCCTTCGCCGATCCGGAAGTCGCACAAGCCTGGAGCGACGAAATCGCACGACGGGTGAAGGAGATCGAAGACGGAACCGCCGAACTCGTCCCGGCCGACCAGGCGATGCGCCAGATCCGGGAAGAGCTCGACGAGATCAACAGGCAAGAACGTGCACGTGGAGGCGGGTCACAATGACCGCGACCGTAGACCAGATCATCATCGACCGTGGCCGAGGACCCGAGATTCGCGGGACCCGGATCACGGTGTACGACGTGATGGACTACTACAAGCACGGTTGGAAGTACGATCAGATTGCCGGTCTCTTTCGGCTTCCACCAGACTGGATTCAGGCAGCGATCCAGTACATCGAGGATCATCGCGAGGACGTCGAACGCGAGTACCGCAAGATTCTGGACCGCCATCGCAATTACGAGTACCCGCCGGATGTGAAGGAGAAGCTCGCGCGCAGCCGCGAGAGATTTGAAGCGTTCGTCGCAAAGGTCCGTTCTCGACCGTCAGAGCAACCGGAGATCCGCAACGATGACGGCGGTCACGAGCGATCATGGACCGCGAGGACTTCATAAAATGACTGCCATTCAACACACGATCGACGCCCATCTGGCCGAACTTATGGAACTTCCGCCGGAGGCGCGGCTGGAAATCGGCGAACGGCTCATTGAAAGTGTTCCGCCGTTCGCTGATCCGGAAATTGCCCGGGCCTGGAGCGACGAAATCGCGCGACGGTTGAAGGAGGTCGAAGACGGCAGCGTGGAGCCGATCCCGGCCGCAGAAGTCTATCGCAAGGTGTGGGAGCGGCTCGATGAAATCCGTCGTGAAGCATCCCGAGGCTGAGCGTGAAATCACCGAAGCGGCGGAGTATTACGAGCGAAGTGCGCCAGGACTCGGTGGAGCATTTCTCGTCGAAGCACAAGCCTGCACCACAGCTATCGAATTGCATCCGCAGACCGGATTTCCGCACGACCGCGGGACCAGGATGCGGCTGCTCCATCGCTTTCCATACGGGATGATTTCAAGGAACGAGCGAACGACATTCTTGTGCTGGCGGTGACCCACCTCCACCGACATCCCGATTATTGGTCTGATCGGCTAAGGGACGAATGATATGACATCGACCACGCGCCAGACGACCGTCCGCGACGCCTTCTGCGGTCGCACCCGGCGCGAGTTTCTGTGGCAGGCCGGCGGCGGGTTCGCCTCCGTCGCGCTGGCCTCCATGCTCGCCGAAGACGGTTTTCTCGCCCGGCAATCGGTCGCGGCCGACGGCGCCACGCCCTGGGAGAACCCGCTCGCGCCCAAACAGCCGCACTTCAAGCCGAAAGCCAAGGCCGTCATCTTCCTGTTCATGTACGGCGGGCCCAGCCACGTCGACACCTTCGACCACAAACCGAAGATGTACGGCATGGACAACATGACCGTCGAGGTGAAGACCTTCGGCCGCGGCGGGCATCGCAACGAAGGCCGCATCGTCGAGCCGCGGTGGAAGTTCAAGCCTTACGGCCAGTGCGGCAAGTACGTCAGCGACCTGTTCCCGCACCTGGGCGAGTGCGTGGACGACATCGCCTTTCTGCACTCGATGACGGCCGAATCGCCCATCCACGGCTCGGCCATGCTGATGATGAACTCCGGCCGCATCCTCTCGGGCAGCCCGGCGATAGGCTCGTGGGTGAACTACGGCCTGGGGACCGAGAACCAGAACCTGCCGGGCTTCGTGGTGATGCTCGACCCCACCGGCGGACCGATCAGCGGGGCGAAGAACTGGTCGAGCGGCTACATGCCCGCGACGTACCAGGGCACGATCATGCGGGCCCAGGGGCCGCCGATCCTCGATCTCAGGCCGCCCGAGGGCATGACCGGTCCCGTGCAGCGCGAGCTGCTCGATGCGCTCAAGGACCAGAACGCCCGGCACCTGGAGCCGCGGGTCGACAACAGCGACCTCGCCGCCCGCATCGCCAGCTACGAACTGGCCTACAAGATGCAACAACACGCCCCCGAAGCTGTCGACCTCGGCCAGGAGACGAAGGAGACGCTCGACATGTACGGCGTCGGGCAGAAGCGCACCGACGACTTCGGCCGCCGGTGTTTGCTGGCCCGCAGGCTCGTCGAGCGCGGCGTGCGGTTCGTGCAGCTCTATTCGGGCGGCAACCACAACGACGCCAACTGGGACGCGCACGGCGACTTGGTGAAGAACCACGAATACCACGCCGGCAACACCGACCAGCCCATCGCCGCGCTGCTCAAAGATCTCAAACGCCGGAGTCTCCTGGATGAGACACTGGTCATCTGGGGCGGCGAGTTCGGACGCCAGCCCACGGCCGAGTACGCCAACGGCACGGGCCGCGACCACAACTCGTACGGCTTCACGATGTGGATGGCCGGCGGCGGCATCAAGGGCGGGATCAGCGTCGGCGCGACCGACGAGCTCGGGTCCGCCGCGGTCGAGAATCCCTTTCACGTGCGGCGGCTGCATGCCACCGTGCTCAAGCAGCTTGGCTTCGATCCCAACCGGCTGACGTACTTCTACGCCGGCCTCGACCGCAAGCTGG
>JAHWKJ010000176.1 GCA_019347905.1 Planctomycetota bacterium | reverse complement strand
CGACTACGGATCCCCAAACACTTGAGGCGGCGGAACCGGGTGGCGAAACGGGGGGCTGACGCCCCCCGAAACGCCGGTGAACGTGCGAGGCCGTGCTAACGCCGCCGTCGCGCTGAAACGGGCACGCCGCCGCCTTCGCCGCCGATGATGGGCGTTTGCTGGCAAGGCACCGTCAAGAGCGAGGGATCCAGCGACACCAGGATATCGCTCAGCCGCAAACGGAAGCTGCCGAGGTTTGCGCCGTCGGCCCGCCAGTTTGTGCCGGCCACGCCCAGCTCCTGCTGCGCCGCCCGCAACAATCCGCCGCAGGCGTTGAGCTGTTGCGCGTACTCCATGTTGGCGGAGCCTTCCGCGCCGATCTTCTGCGACAGGCAGTACAACAGCACAAGCTGCAGCCGGCGGAATTCGCTGTCCCACGCGTTCAGCTCCGCAAGCTGCTGCGGCGACCACAGCGTCAGCGAGAACGCGTGCGCGGCCTGCAGGAACTGGCGAATCATTCCCGCACGCCGGCCGTACGTAATGATGTGCGATTCCGGCACGCCGGTCCGCGGATAGTTCCGGATGGCCGGGTCGAACTTCAGCGCCCAATAGTGCGTGCGCAGGCCGTCGGTGAGAATCTCGCGATACGCCTCCGTCTCGAACTGCGTCGGCAGCGTGGCTTGGAAGGGCTGCGAATGCGACGAATACGCCGCCAGGATCGCCCCGAACTCCACGCGGGCCAGCGCCAGCACCCAGTCGAGGCCGTGCTTCGAAAAGGCCACGCGGTCGCGGCCGACGGCGTTGAGGCTGCTGGCCCCCTGCAGGTGCCGCGACAGATTCGTGTCGATGCGGAACTGCGGCCGCTGCCGCACCAGCCCATCGGCGATGGCCAGCTCGCGTTCGTCGGCGGCGTTTACAAACTCCGTCAGGTTCTTGAGAGCCATCCCGTATTCGAGGAAACCGACGATCCGCTCGATCAGCCGGGGATCCTGCGGCGGGACGATGACGCCAAACTCGGCCACCTGTTCTTTCACGCTGGAACGGACCGTTCCAGTGACGTTGTTACGCCCTCACCAAAAGCTCGACAGTTTATGATCCACGGCCTGCTGGCCCACCTGCGTCGTGAGCTGATTGCCCTGCGACGTGGCGATGATCCGGCGATCTTCCCAAGCCCAGATATAATGATGCCGGCGGTCGAACGGCGGGAGGACCTCGGTCTGTTCTTCATCGACGGCCTCCGGCACCGGCGGCTGGGCGGGCATGTACAGCCAGACGAGTCCGCCCGGCGTGTGGAGTGCCGCTTCGCTCTTGGCGAGCCCGCCGAGGTCTGTTCCGCGGCCGTAGCGGCCGCGAAGCCACCAGTGCAACCCCTCGAAGAAGCTTTTCGCTTTCGGTGCCAGTTGGCCGGCGAGGGAGCGGGCCTCGGCCGACTTGGCTGAGAGCGCGTTCGCCAGCGCCTCATCGCTGAGAGGGGCCGAGCCGGCTCCGCTGCGTTCCTTCAAGAAGGACTGCAGCACTTCCGCGTCGTGCAGCGTGCTGTAGGCGGCCATGAACCGCTCGGCCGGCAACGTGGGATCTTCGAGAACTTTCAGGCCGTAGTCCAGCCGCGCGAAGCGCGTCTTCGCTTCCAGCTCCGCCAGTCGCTCCGCAGCCCGCCGGACGTCGCTGGCGGGTTTTCCGGCCGTGGAGAGCAACTCCAGCTCGGCGGGCGTGAGCTGCTCTTTCTGCCGCTCCGTCACGCCGCCAGCCAGGTCGCCGGCGTACTGGGCCGCGCGGGCGGCTGAGAGCAGCTTGTTCCGCAGGACGTGCAGCTCCCACAACTGCCGCTCGAAGTCGATCATCGAACGTGCGGACGGTTCTTTGCCCGACAGCAGCGGGTGCCGGTCGGACTCCTGGAGCCAGCCGTCGATCCGCTCCGCCAGCGCCCGTAGCGTCAGCAGCCGCTCTTTGATCTGCGGCTCCGGCAGCGCCGATGACAGGTCCTGCTGGACGAGCGCCAGGCGGGCGTCGACGAGCAACTGGCCGACAGAGGGAACCTGCTCGGCGGCGAGTGCCCCGTCGAGGGCTTCGATCTGCTCATCCGAAAGCTTCGGCACGAGCGGCGCGAGCTCATGCCAGGCGCGAAAGACGTCGCCGCCCCGATAAGCGGCGACCACGACCTGGGCCGTCTTCGACAGACCGCGCGGCAACGGTGCGGCCTTGTCCGCAGCCGATCGTGGCGCGGCGGCCACCACCAGTGACAATAGCAGCGTGCCGAGAGACATGGCAGGCTCCTGATCCAGATGTGGGGCTTTCTTCTCCGTGGCCCGCGGAGTCGGAGCGAGAAGTGACGTGAAGGTATTTCCAATGTACTTGCCCGCAGCACGCCTGTCATCCCCTTTGGCCCATAAGCCGGACCAGGACCGTGCCCCTTTCGCGGGATGCACGACGAATCGGGGGGCTGACGCCCCCCGCTCGCCTTTGCCGTCACTGCTACGGACGCCTGCGGGCTGAAACGGGCACACTGCCGGCCTGCGGACCGGTGAATGTCTGGTGCTGGCAGGGCACGGCCAGCAGCGTCGGATCGATTGAGGTGAGGATGTCGCTCAGCCGGACGCGGAACTGTGAGATCTGGCCGCCTCGAATCCGGCCGTCGCCGATCTCGCGACCCAATTCGCAGCGCAGCGCGTGCTCGATGGGCGGGCAGTTGGCGAGGTTCATCGAGTATTCGACGCTGGTGGTGCCTTCCGTCCCGATTTTCTGCGACAGGCAGTACAGCAGCACGAGTTGAAAGCGGCGGAATTCGTTGTCCCAGGCGCTCAGTTGCGCAAGCTGCAGCGGCGCCAGCCGCGTCAGCGAGAACGCGCGGGCCGCTTCGAGCATGCGGCGGATCATGCCCACGCGCCGCCCGTAGGTGATGATGTGCGCGTCGGGCACTCCCGTCTGCGGATAGTTGCGCACCGCCGGATCGAATTTGAGCGCCCAGTAGTGCGCGGCAACGGCGTCATTCAGCAGGGCTCGAAACGCCTCGGTCTCCAGAGGCGTCGGCGGCGTCGCCTGGAACGGGCTCGGGTGCGACGAATAGCCGGCAAGCATCGCTCCAAACTCGACGCGGGCCAGCGCCATGACCCAGGCCAGACCGTGCTGCGACGTGGTGCCGGCGGCGGTCCGCCGACGGTCGTTCGGTCCCCCGGTGAATCGCATGTATCGCGCCAGATCGGGATCGACGCGGAACTGAGGCCGCGACCGGACGATTTCCTCTGCGATCACCAGTTCGGTTTCGCCGGCGGAATTGACGAACTCCGTCAGGTTCTTCAGCGCCATGCCATATTCGAGAAAGCCCACCAGCCGCTCGATCAGCCGCGGATCCTGCGGGGGAATCTCGACGCCGTGCGAAGCCAACTGCTCGCGAACGTTGGAAGCGACCGCTCCCGTAAAGGTCTTGCGGCCTCAGAGGAAGACCTCGAAGGTTTGTACCTGGCTGCGATCGACGGATTTTTCGCCGCGCCGGAAACCGGGAGAACCGGGCGACGCGTCCTCGTTGCCTCCGGTTTCGAACGTCGGAGAAATCCGGCGATCTTCCCAGGCCCAGATGTGGTGGTGCCGCCGCTCGTAAGTGGGGCGAATCTCGCGCTGGCCGTCGTCGACGTCGGCGGCGACCGGTGGCTGCGACGGCATGTACAGCCAGACGAGTCCGCCGGGCACGTCCAACGCCGCGGCACTTTTGGCCAGGCCTGCCAATTCGGGACCGATGCCGTACCGACCGCGGAGCCACCAGTGCAGACCTTCAAAGAACCGCTTCGCCTGCGGCGCCAAATCTCCGGCCAACTCCCGCGCTCGGGCGGCGCGACGCTCCAGCGATTCGAGCAGGGCGGCATGGCTCAAGGGCGCTGCCTCGTCCGCAGCTTGCTTGAGCGCCTGCCGCAGTTCCTCGGCATCGTGCAGCGTGCTCCACGCCGCCATGAAACGCTCTTTGGTCAGCGCGTCATTCTCCAGCACCTCCAGGCCGTAATTCAGCCGGGCGAGCCGCGTGTCGATCTCGAGCCGCGCCAGCACGCCGTCCGCTTCCTGGATTCCAGCAGCCGGGCCGGCAAACTTCTTGAGGATCTCGATTTCTGGCGGGGTCAGCCGCTCCTTCTGCCGCTCCGTCACGCCTTGCGCGAGTGTGGTGCCGTAGGCCGATGTGCGCAGCGCGGAAAGCAGCTTGTTTCGCAGAACGTGGATCTCCCACAATTGCCGCTCGAATTCGGTCATCGATCGGGCCGGCGGCTCTGACCCCGTCACCAGCGGATGCTCGCGCGTCTCGCGCAACCACTCGTCGATGTGCTCGGCCACGGCCCTGAGCAATAGCAGCCGCTCGCGGATTTCCGGCTCCGGCAGGGACGAGGCGAGATTCTGCTGCACGAGAGCCAGCCGCGCCTCGACGAGCAGCCGCCGCACCGGCGGAATGCCCTCGTCGCCCAAAGCGGCATCGAGCCCTTCGATCTGGGCCTCAGTCAACCGCGGCAGCATGGGAACCAGCGTCTCGAGGACGCCGGCGACGTTGCCGCCGTGGTAGGCATGCACCAGAATCTGATGCGTCTTCACCAGGCCTCGCGGGAGGGGCGACTTTTCGTCGCTTTGACCAGGGGCAACACCCAGCGCAATGGCAAGCAACAGGGTACCGACAGACATGGCGGGCTCCTGATCCAGAAGTGGGGCGAACTCTGCGTGGCCCGCGGAGTCGGAGCGAAGTGACTTGAAGGCAATTCCAATGTACCGGCCGCGAACCAGAATGTCAGCCCTGCCGCGCGCAGTCAGCGCGAAAATATGTACGCCCACGGGCCCGAACCCGTGGGCTTGCACCTGACACACTGCAGAGGCGGTTGGTTGTCACCTGCGGCCGCCTGCCGTAGGCTGTGCATCACTTTTCCCTTGCCGGACGAACCGGAGGATCGACTCGTGAGCGTGTGGCGAATCTGCTCCGCCGTCCTGGTGCTGACGCTGTGCTGTTCGGGGGCGACCGACGCCGCAGGTCCCTATCTCGGAATGGGCCTGCGCGTGGGTGAAGTTCAGCACGATTCGGCGATCCTCTGGGCCCGCGTCACGAAAAGCGCGCAGCGCAACAACGACGGCTACCGCGAGCCGAAAAAACGCGAGCCGCACACGAACGACTACGCGCCCTCCCACGTACCGGTCGACGATCGCGAGGGCGCAATGCCCGGTGCCGAGGGCCAGCTCCGGGCGACGTGGTGGCGCAACGATGTGAACGGTGCGAAGCGCCACTCCAGCGACTGGACCACGGTCGATGCCGAGCGCGACTTCATCCACCAGTTCCGCTTGAAGGGTCTCGACGCCGCGGCGAATTACTCGCTGCTGGTCGAATGCCGCTCCGCTGCCGATGCGCCCGTCTCCCACACCGCCCAGGGCGAATTCCACACGCCCTATCCGGCCGACCGTCCGCAGAACGTGACCTTCACGGTCGTCACGGGGCAGTCGTACTGGGACCTCGATCATCCCGAGGGTTACCACATCTACCCCGCGATGGCCGCGTTGGAGCCGGACTTCATCGTGCCCACCGGCGACACCGTGTATCTCGATAGCGAGTCTCCGCGGGCCCGCACCGTCGAGTTGGCCCGCTACCACTGGCACCGCATGTATTCGCTGCCGAGGCACATCGCCTTCCATCACCGCGTGCCGGGCTATTGGGAAGTCGACGACCACGACGTCTACGCCAACGACTGTTGGCCCGGGATGAACGCCCGCTTCATGAGTCCGCTGACGTACGAAGACGGCAAGCGGGTCTACCTGGAGCAGGTGCCCATGGGCGAGAAGACGTACCGCACGGTCCGCTGGGGGAAGCACCTGCAGGTGTGGATGGTCGAGAACCGCTTTTACCGCTCGCCCAACAGAATGCCGGACGGGCCGGACAAGCTCATCTGGGGCCAGGAGCAGCGCGAGTGGCTGAAGCGGACGCTGCTGGAGAGCGATGCCGACTTCAAGGTGCTCGTCAGCCCCACGCCCATCGTCGGCCCCGACCGCGCCACCGGCAAGAACGACAACCATGCCAACGACGGCTTCGCCACCGCCGGCAACCACTTCCGCAATTGGACGGAAGACAACGGCCTCTCGAACCTGTTCGTGTGCTGCGGCGATCGGCATTGGCAGTACCTGTCGATCGATCCGGAGTTCGGCCTGCACGAGTTCTCATGCGGTCCGGCCAGCGACGTGCACGCCAGCGGCGCCCCCAAGGAACAGCCCGACTGGCAGCCCTTCCGCCGCGTGAAGGGCGGATTCCTCAGCGTCTCCGTCCGCCACGGCGAGGGGCCGCCGACAATCGCCTTCCGGCACCACGACGTGCACGGCAAGGTCGTGCACGAGTTCGAGCGATCGGCGCAACGCTAAGGGGTCAGACCCCTTTGCGGACGAGCGATGATGACCATGGGAAAGCGAGTCAGCCGCAAAGGGGTCTGACCCCGTCGCATGAGGCACACCGATGGAACTGCTGCGGAAAGTCGGCCCGCTCAATCTGCTGCTGGTGTCGGCACTCGCGGCGGTCGTGCTGCGGTTCACCGGGGCTTCGGCCACGTGGCTGTTTCTCGCTTCGGCCGTCGGCATCATTCCGCTGGCCGGCTTGATGGGTAAAAGTACAGAGATCATCGCCCACCGGCTGGGGCCGGGCATCGGCGGCCTGATGAACGCCTCGTTCGGTAACGCGGCCGAATTGATCATCGCCATCTTCCTCCTGCGGGCCGGGCATGTCGCCACGGTGAAGGCTTCGATCACCGGCAGCATTCTCGGCAACATCCTGCTGGTGCTGGGGGCGAGCTTCCTTGCCGGCGGCCTCAAGCATCGCCGGCAGGTGTTCAACGCCACGGCCGCCGGCATGGCCGCCACGCTGCTTGCGCTGGCGGCGGTGGGCCTGCTGGTGCCGGCGCTGTTCCACGCGCACCTCAGCCTTCACGGGCAGATTGATCCGGCTGTGGAACGCGACGTGAGCCTCGAAATCGCACTCGTGCTGGCCGTGGTCTACGGGTTACTGCTGGTGTTCAGCCTGCGGACGCACAAGCACCTGTATTCGCCGGCGGAAAGCGAGACGGCCGCCGAGGATTCACCGGTCGCGGCGGCGCACGACCTGCACGGCGGGGAAGTGCCCGAATGGTCGCAGTCAGTGGCGATCGGCGTGCTGCTGGCGGCGACCGTGGGCGTGGCCGTGATGAGTGAATTCCTCGTCCACGCCATCGACGAAGCCCGGGCCGCCTTCGGCTGGACGGAACTGTTTGTGGGCGTGGTCGTGGTCGCCATCGTGGGCAACGCGGCCGAGCATTCCACGGCGATTATCGTCGCCCGCAAGAACCAGATGGACCTCAGCTTTCAGATCGCCGTCGGTTCGGGTCTGCAGATCGCGCTGTTCGTGGCGCCGCTGTTGTTGTTCATCAGTTACCTGCCGGGCTTTCCGCAGATGGACCTTGTCTTCAGCATGCTGGAAGTCGTGGCCGTCACAATCTCCGTACTGATCGTCGGACTGGTGGCTTACGACGGCCAATCGAACTGGCTGGAGGGGCTGCTGCTCCTGGCGGTGTACGTGATCCTCGGCATCGCCTTCTTCCACCTGCCGGAGGACGCTGCCGAAACCTCGCTGCACGCCTGCGAGCATCTCCGGGCGCTGGTGTAAGCCATGCCGAGTCACCTCGACGACGCCGACGACGGTTGGGATTCAGCGGACGACTGGCCCGACGATGACGACGAGTCGGCCGATCTGATCGATTGCCCGCATTGCGGCTCGGCAATTTACGAAGACGCCGAACAGTGCCCACGGTGCGGGATGTATGTCGTGCACGAGGGTTCGCCGCTGGGAGGGCGGCCGCTGTGGTTCGTGCTGCTGGGGCTGGCTGGCGTAATCGCCGTCATCGCCGTATTGTCCGGTGCACTGGATTTCGCCTGGTGACGGGCGGCCGCGACTGGGCCGGCTGGCGAAATCACGCCGCCGTCTCGTCGCGCGACGTCTCGCCGCCTGTGGCCGCGGCCGCGGAATTCCCGCCACCAAGATCGTCCGCCGTCTCCCGCCGAGGCTGGCGCGAGTCTTCGTCCCACTCGACCGTCTCGGGCAACAGCGGCCCCACGGCCTCGACATCCAGCCGCACCGGCAGCCGCACCGTGAACGTGCTGCCCTTGCCGAACTCGCTGTCGAGCAGCACTTCGCCGCCCAGGAGCTTCGCCAGTTCCTTGACGATCGACAGCCCCAGCCCCGTCCCGCCGTACTCGCGGGTCATGGCATCCTTCTGGCCGGGAATCGAGCGGCCCTGGCGGAACTTGTCGAAGATCGCGTCCTGGTCTTCCAGCGGAATGCCGATGCCCGTGTCTTCCACGATCAACTCGAACCAGTCGTCCCCCACGCGGCTGGCGCCGATACGGACGCGGCCGCCCTCCGGCGTGAACTTGATCGCGTTCGAGAGCAGGTTGTTGAGGATCTGCTGCAGCTTCGTGGGATCCTGCTCCACCGTCTCCAGCCCGCGCTCGACGTGCCAGGTCAGCTCGATGTTCTTGCGTTCGGCCATCGGCTGCATCGACGCCGCCTGCCGCTCGATCAAGTCGTGGGGCGAAAACTCGACCGGCTGCAACTCCATCTTGCCGCTTTCGATCTTCGCGAGGTCCAAAAGATCGTTAATGAGCGCCATCAGGTCGCGGCCCGAAGCCTGGATGTTCGAGACGAACCGCTTCTGCTTGTCCGTCAGGTTGGCCGCCCGCGAGAGCACGTCGCTGAAACCGAGAATACTATTCAGCGGCGTGCGCAGCTCGTGGCTCATGGTGGCCAGGAACTCGTCCTTGAGCTTGTTCATCTCGTAAAGCTGGAGGTTCACCCGGGCCAACTGATCGACCTTGCCGTCGAGATCGGCGTTCACCTCGCGCAGCTCTTCCTGCACCGTCGTCAGGTGCCGCAGCATGCGGTTGAAGGCGTGGCTGAGCTCCTCGAATTCGTCGCCGGTGCGGATGTCGGCCCGCAGATCGAGCGTGCCACGGGCGATTTCATCGCTCACGTCCTTGAGGTGCAGCACGGGCTTCACGATGACGTACCGCACGATGGCGTACGCGCCCAGCATCGCCACGAAAGCCGTCACGATGGCCGTCGCCAGCAGGATGGCATTGTTCCACGCGAGGGCGTTTTCGGTGGTCTCCAGCGGGAAAGCGATCTTGATCATGCCGATCAAATCGCCCTCCGCATGCACGCCCGGATTGCGGGCCGCGTGGCACTTCAAGCACGACTCCGCCGCCCGCACGGCCCCGTAGTAGTAGTAGTGGCCGCCCGCGTAATCGGCGTAGGCGACCTCGTCGCGTCCGCGGCGAAGCTGCTCCAGCGCGTCGTGCCCCGCGTCGTCTTCCGGCTGCTCGCCGGGCGCGCTGGGGTCGAAGTCCGCCTTCACGAGCCGCGCACGGTACTCCAGGGCGCGCGGCGGCTGGTAGTCGCGGAAGGCCTCTGCGAAGTCTTCGATGCGTCCTTCGGGATCCTGGGTGCGTTTGTAGTGCGTCCAGTGCCGCTCCGCGAGGATCGGCTCGACCAGCATACGGGCGGTGGTGGTGTTCTGCTCGTAGACCAGCCGCGTGTTCAGCCGCCCATAGAAGTAGAAGCTGCCGGTGATCAGCAGCAGGAGCCCGGCGCCGAACAGAAACCGGCACTTGCGCTCCAGGCTGGTCTCGCCCAGAAGCCGCTTAATCGTGCGGTACGACATGTCCGTACTAGACCACGCCGCCCGGAAGGGGTAAAGCCCGTTTAGCCGCGTCCCAATGGGACGCGCGGCGCCGCGCGTCCCGTCGGGACGCGGCTAAACGCGATTTCCAGCCGCCGCCGCGTCGCTGACAACCATGCGGCCGTGCGGTAGAATCGAGGGAAAGTCCCACCCGTCGTGCGTGAGCTACGCGTGCCGCGATCCAGTTTTTCCACATCCAGTTCGTATCCGCTGGCCGCCGGCTCGCGGTCGCGTCGCCGGCTGATGCTCCTGCATCGGCACGCGGACCAGCCCGCGGCGGCGCCGCCTGTGCCTGCCGCCGATACGCTCAGCGTTGCGGAAGCTCCGGCCGACGAAGCCGCCGGCGTCCGCTCTCGCGGACCCAGTTTCCGCGCCATACGGCAGTTGCTCGAAGATGAGCGCCCGGTGACGTGGGTCTTCACCGGTGACGGGCAAGCTGGAGGGGCCGAGCACACACAGGGCCGCCGCAGCTTCGTCGAGCACTTCGCCGAACGCATCCGCTGGGAACTGCGCAGGCTGGGCGACGTCGTCATCAATACGGGCGCCTCCGCCGGCGGAGCTCAGGAGCTTCTGGAGAACCTCGACTGGCGCGTGCTGCGGTTTCAGCCCGACGTCGTCTCGCTGGTCCTCGGCCTGCAGGATGCCACCGCCGGGCCAGCCGGCCGCGCCGCGTTTCGCCGGGCGCTGGAGCGGCTCATCGAGCGGCTGCGATCGGCCGGCGCGATTCCGCTGCTCACGACGCCGAACTACATCCGCTTCCGCAAGGCGCCCCTGCACGCCGACGTGCGAGCCTACGTGCGCATCATTCGCGAAACGGCCCGCAAGTTCGAGGCCCCGTGCATCGATCATTGGGCGCACTGGAAGCAGTCCAAGCCGCGGCAGGCCGACCTGCAGGTCTGGCTCGCCTCCGATGGGCTGCACCCCGGCGTCTACGGCCACCGCGAGCTGGCCCGGCTGATGTTCGTCCGCCTGGGCATCTACGACGAAACCAGCCCCACCTGCCGCCCCCGCGTGACGTAAGGCAGGGGGTCGAAAGTCGAAAGGGTCGAAGGTCGAAAGGGCCGGAAAAACAGCCCCGCCG
>JAHWKJ010000717.1 GCA_019347905.1 Planctomycetota bacterium | reverse complement strand
TTTCGCGCGGTCCATTTTTGCAGTCCCCCCCTTGCCCCGGGGGGGTATGGGGGGGCAACAAGGGCGATTGACGTCAGTCCCCGAGCCACCCCCCCTAACCCCCCCTTATCAAGGGGGGGAACAAAGCTCGCAGTCGGCGTTCTGCTTGTCGCATTTGCTCCACTGTGGGCATTGGCGCAAGGGCCGCAGCGCGACCGCGTCACCTTGCGCAGCGAACGCTCCGGTGGCCGCACGGTGATTGCCGGGGAGATCGTCGATTACACGGGCGAGCGCCTGCTGTTGCGCACGCGCGCCGGCACGGCACCGCGGTCGTATCCGGCGGACCAGGTCGTCTCGGTCGAGACATCGCAGACCGCGCAGCACATCGAGGGACTGGCGGCGCTGGCCGAGGGGCGCATCGAAGACGCGACCGCGGCGTTCGAGCAGGCACTGGCAAGTGAAACGCGGGCGTGGGTGCGGCGCGACATCCTGGCAGCGCTCGTGCGGTGCGCCCTGATGCGCGGCGACCGGCTGGCGGCCGTGCCGCGGTTTCTCGCCCTGGTGGAAAGCGATCCGGCCACGCGGCACTTCGGGCTGATCCCGCTCGTGTGGACGGGCCCGCCGCCGACTCCCGCCGAGGAAGCGGCCGCCCGCGCATGGCTTTCGCACGAGCTGGCACCGGCGCGGCTGATCGGCGCCAGTCTCCTGCTGACAGACCGCCGCTACGGCGACCTCGCGCAGAACGAACTCGGCAAGCTCGCTGCCGCCGGGCATCCTCATGTGCACAAGTTGGCCCGCGTGCAGTTGTGGCGCGTGCGGCTCGCGGGCCAGCCGCTCAACCATCACGAGTTGGAGTCGTGGCTGGCGGAGCTCAACCGGCTGCCGAAAGACCTGCGCGGCGGTGCGTACTATCTTCTCGGACAGGCGCGGCTCGCGCGCAGCGAATATGAGCCGGCCGCGGCGGCGCTGTTGCGTCTGCCGCTGGTGTACGATGAAGATCATTCGCTGGCCGCGCGGGCGGCGCTGGAGGCGGCGGACGCCCTGAAGAACGCCGGCCAGACGAGCGCCGCCGCGGCGGTTTATCGTGAAGTCACCAGCCGCTTCGCAGACACAGCGTACGCCGCCGAAGCCGACGCCGCGTTGAAGCTGTTCGCGACCGAACCCCGCGCGAGTGACTCCGCAGCCCCGGAAGGAACCGGCCGATGACCACACCCCATGCGCACGCTTCCCTGCGACTCCCGCCGCAGGTCCCCCCCCTTACTAAGGGGGGGTTAGGGGGGGTCGCGCAGGGTGATGCGGTGCAGAGCGATGCGCTGCGAAACGGAATAACCCCCCCTAACCCCCCCTTAGTAAGGGCGGGAACAAGAAGGGCCATTGCCGCGTTGGTCGTGTTCTTCGGCGTGTCCGGCAGCGCGTTCGCCGCTCAGGCGCCTGTGGACGCAGACGCGTCCCGAGCGGCGGTCCCTGAAGACGGCTCCCCCCGCGCCGCCGCCCCCTCGATCGACGTCCGCGAGCTGTTCCGCGCCGGCGGTGCGATCGGCATCGTGATCCTCGCGCTCAGCGTGGCGATGCTGGCGCTCATCGTCGAGCACCTGATCTCGATTCGCCGCGGCGCGCTGATGCCGCCGGGACTCGCCGAACACTGTCACCAGTTGATCGCCCAGCGGCAGTTCAAGGAGGCCGAGCAGTTGTGCCAGCAGCGGCCGAGCTTTCTCGGCCACGTGCTGGCGGCGGGCCTGCGCGAGGTGGAGCTGGGATACGAGGCCGTCGAGAAATCGATGGAAGACGCCGCCACCGAGCAGTCGGCCCGGCTGTTCCGCAAGATCGAGTACCTGTCGGTGATCGGCACGATCGCCCCCATGCTGGGCCTGTTAGGGACAGTGTGGGGGATGATCCTGGCATTTATGGAATTCGAGGCGAAGGCCAATCCGCAGGTCGCCGAACTCGCGCCCGGTATCTACAAGGCGCTGGTGACGACGCTGGTGGGCCTGTGCGTGGCGGTGCCGGCGCTCGCGAGCTTCGCAGTCTTCCGCAATCGCATCGACGAGCTGGTGGCCGAGTCGTCGCTGCTGGCCGAGCACGTGTTCGTCGACTACAAGCGGTCGCTGCTGATGAGGAAGAAGCAGCGGGCGGCCGAACGCCGCGGCTCTCCCGCACTCCGCACCGGGCCGGAGGCGTGAGCGATGCGCGTGCCCAGCGGTCAGCGCCGGAGCGGCCTGCGGTTCAACATCACGCCGCTGATCGACGTGGTGTTTCTGCTGATCATCTTTTTCCTGGTCGCCAGCCACTTCGTGCGAACGGAAACGGCCGAGGCCGTCGATCTGCCGTCCGCCACGCAGGAAGCAGCCCAGGTCGAGGAGAGTCCGCGGCTGCTCGTGATCACCGTGCGGGCCGACGGATCGCTGTCCGTCCGCGGCCGCGAGGCGACCAGTGCCGAAGTCGACGCGATGATCGCCGCCGGCCATACAGAAGACGGCGGCGAATTCGAGGTTCGCATTCGCGGCGATCGCTCGGTGCCGTATCGCGCGATCGAGCCGCTGCTGGTGTCGTGCGCCCGCGCCGGCGTCACGAACGTCAAGTTTGCGGTTGTGCTGGAGACCCGCTGAAGCGGGTCACTACGAGCTATGCGGATTCCC
>JAHWKJ010000175.1 GCA_019347905.1 Planctomycetota bacterium | reverse complement strand
CGACGACGGCCAGAAACGCCGCCAGTGCCGCGTGCCACAGAAAGGCTGTCAGCAGCCTGCGCCGCGGCGCCAGCGAGAGTTGGGCGAGCAATTCGCGCAGGGGCTCGTTCCACGCGAGCGCATGAATGAGCGCGACCAGCAACAGCGAAGACCCGCCCCATGACGCCAGCGGCCGGCGCGTCGCTCCCGCGAGGCCGAGGACGGCCACGGCGGCGAGGGCGAACACGAGCGTTGTCCATTCGCCATCGACGCCCGAAACGAAACCTGCATACGCCGCGACCAATACGGCCATGGCGGCCAGTCCGGCCGCTCCCCATACATAGCCGGTCCCGTCATCCGTTCGGCCCATCCGCTTCAGGCCCAGGCCGGCAATGATGGCCGCGAGCGCCGCCGCGGACAGGAGCAGACTGCTTCTCCCCATCAGCACGACCCGAACGAGTTCCTGTCCGGCGGTTCCGCGCTCGATCGAAATCGTGCCCACAATCAAATGAAACGCCACGAGCACCGCGAGCGCGGCGCTCCCGATCGCCGAGAAATGGAGCACCGGCAGCCGTGCTGCAAAGCCGAGCATGCTGAGCGCGCCCCAGTTGACCAGCCCGGCGGCGATCAGCAGAGCCGGCTGGGGCCACGCGAGAACGACCGCCGTCAGCATCAGCGATCCGCCCACCAGTGCCAGCCATGTCCCGGCGGTGCGGGCCTCCGCCAGCTTCGGCTGCAGGGCACGCTGGTGAATCAGTACACCAACGCCCAGCACACCCGCGGCCGAGAGGCTCAGGAAGGGCGTTAGCGCGGAAAGCGTGTCCCACACATTGCGCGTCTTCCACACCAGCAGTCCCAGAGTGGTCAACAGGGCGAACGAACAGAGGGCCAGCAGCCGAAACAGATCCGCAATCCGCCGCCGCGTGAGCCTCCGCCGCCGCGCCGCAACGAGGAGCTGACCGCCGACAGCCGTCAGCCAGGCTGCAAAGGGCACAAGCGCCTGCAGCAGCAGCACGAGGTTGGACTGACCCGGCTTTGCCACGCGCGCAATCAGCAGTTGACCGACCGCGGGGCCCATCACACCGAGGCACATCAGCCAGTGGCCCTGGAGCAAGATGATCCGTGCCGACGACGCAACAATCGCTCCGTAAGCCACGACTCCGACCGTCACCGCCGACACGTACAGCGGATCGAACACCGGCCGCTGGTCGGACAGCGCAATGGCCGCCACAAAGTTCAGCGGCACCAGCAGCGTCGAGATCATCAACAGTCCGCGGCTGGTGGCCTGGAGCTTCCAGCGCTTCAGCGTGTACAGCCCGGCGCCGTGAATGGCGGCCGTAAGCAGCATGAACACGAGCGCTGGGAAGTACGGAATCGCCTCGCGGAGTGTCGACCACAGGCTGATCACCAGCCCCACAGCGCTGCCGACAATGAGCATCGCGCTCGTGATCTCGCCCCAGCGAATGTTCTTTTCCTCCATGAACGCATGCAGAATCGCGCGGATGGGGCGCCGCTCCTCACGGGGCGCTGCCTGAGTTTTCGTAGTCGTCGGGCCGGTCGTGGAGAGCGGCACATCTCTGACTGGGGCAGCCACAGGGCGATCGCGATCGCGCAGTTCCGCAGCCGTTTGCCTTTCGCCCGGCGCGGGTGACTCCGCCTGCGCTGCGGGCCTGGCCGCACGGGGCACTTCCAGCGGCCGCTCGCGCGGCACGGTGGATGGCTGCGCAGGGAACTCCACCGTTGTCGGCCGCTCGCGTTCGTCTTCGACCAGCCTGGCCAGCCGCCGTTCTAATTCTGTGCCGATGACGCCGGCTCGCGCCAGCCGCCGAATCTGCCGCTCGGTGCCGGCGAGGTCGCCATCCAGCGTGAAGCGCGGAGGGTCGCCGATGGGAAACCCGCACGACGGGCATTGTGCCCAGCCGTAGCCAAGCTCTGCCGCGCAGCGGGGACAACGGGGGCGGCGCCTGTGCGGCGTGCCGTCGCGGCGACCGGTCAATGTGCGCAGGGCCTCTTTCCCCACCAGCCACAGCCCATGTCCGATGGCGGCCAGGGCGAACAGCCCCAGCATCAGCAGCAACAGTCCGCCGAGCACATCGCCCATCTGCGGCCTTTCGCCAGGGGCATGGGGAAATCACCTTCCAGTCTGGACCACAGATCGACCGCCGTCGAGCCTCTTACACCAACCCGAAGCGCCAGCGAGGGACTTGAAACGAATCACGCATTAACTCCGAAGCATAAGCGAGTACCCTGCAACCGGTTGCTCCCGTAGCTCCCTCGCTGGCGCTTCGGTTTGGTGTTTTCCTGAAGTGAAAACTGAAACCGCTATGCATCTCGCACCACTGTTGACGGCACCCCGGCCGTCGGTACGATGGATGGTTTCTTCCCGCGGCAGCGGCCACTCGAAGGGAGCGTGTCCGCTCCGCTTACCGGCAGGGAGTGTTCGGGTGGACGAAGCGATTCGCAAAGCTGACGTCCTCATCGAAGCGCTGGGCTGGATTCGCCGGTTTCGGGGACGCTACGTCGTCATCAAGTTCGGCGGCAGCGCCCTGGAGGAGGCCGCCGCGGTCCGCGGCTTCCTCACCGACGTGATCTTCATGGAAACCGTCGGCATGAAGCCCGTGCTCGTGCACGGCGGCGGCAAGGCCATCACGGAGGCGATGACGGCCGCCGGCCTCCAGCCCCGCTTCGTGCACGGGCGCCGCTACACCGACGACGGGACGCTGGCCATCGCCACTCGTGTATTGGCCGAAGACATCTGCGGATCGCTGGTCGCGGAGATCGAACGCCAGGGCGGGCGCGCCGCCGGGCTGAGCTACGCGACCCGCAACTGCCTCATCGGCGAGCGGCTGACGCTGCGGGACGAAGACGGCGGCGTGGTCGATCTCGGGTCCGTCGGGCACGTAGTCGATATCGACCGCGCGCTGCTCGATGCGACGCTGGCGGAAGGGGCGATTCCCGTGCTGCCGTCGGTGGCGCTCGACCGCGACGGCCAGCGGCTCAACGTCAATGCAGACACCGCTGCGGCGGCCGTAGCCCGCTTATTGAAGGCCGAGAAGCTGGTGTTCCTCAGCGACGTGCCGGGGATTCTGCTGGACCGCGAGAATCCCGGCTCGCGGGTGTCGCATCTGGAGACGGGCCGCTGCCGCGAGTTGATCGCCAACGGCACGATCGAATCGGGAATGGTGCCCAAGGTCGACGCGGCGCTGGAGGCGCTGGAGGGCGGCGTGCGGAAGGTGCACATCGTCGACGGCCGCATGCCGCACTCGGTGCTCTTGGAGATTTATTCCAACACGGGCGTGGGGACCGAGATTGTAACGGGGTGACGGGGTGACGGGGTGACGGGGTGACGGGGTGATAAGACGAACATCGAACGTTGAACATCGAACTTCCCGTCGTACCGACGGCGGTTTCATTCGACGTTCAACGTTGGATGTTCAATGTTCGCCTTTCTTCACCCCGTCACCCCGGGCGAGTCGCGGCTAAACAATTGGCTGAGCGAATCGCGCGAACCTCCGTCTTCCGATTGTGTCTGAACCGCTTTCACCGGCCGATCACGTGACTCCACAACCATCAGCGGAATGCCCTCGATGACGATCGCCACGCGCAGCAGCCAGGACACGATCGCACTGTTCGAGAAGTACGTGATCCCAAATTACCGCCGCTCTCCGGTGTGCCTCGTGCGCGGTGAAGGCTCGCAGGTGTGGGATGCCGAGGGCCGCCGCTATCTCGATCTGTTCCCCGGCTGGGGCTGCAACATTCTCGGCTACTGTCCGCCGCGGGTCGTGGAGGCCATTCGCGAGCAGGCGACGCGGCTGATCCACGTCCCCAACACGTGGTACATCGAAGCCCAGGGCGAGTTCGCCGAAATCCTTTCGACGCGGGCCTTCGGCAAGGCCTTCTTCTGCAACAGCGGGGCCGAAGCGATTGAAGCGGCCATCAAGCTGGCGCGGCTGCACACGCCGGAAGGGCGGCACAAGATCGTCTCGTTCCACAACAGCTTTCACGGCCGCACGTATGCAGCGGTGACGGCGACGGCGCAGCCCAAGTACCACGAGGGGATCGGGCCGATGATGGCCGGCTTCCGTTACGCCCCCTTCAACGATCTGGACGCCGTCGAATCACTGGTGGACGAGGAGACGGCCGCGATTCTGATCGAGCCGGTGCAGGGCGAGGGCGGCATCAACATCCCGGATGAGGATTTCCTGCCGGGCCTGCGGAAGATCGCCGACGAGGCCGGGTGCCTGCTCATTTTCGACGAAGTGCAGACGGGGATGGGCCGCACGGGAACGTGGTTCGCCTTTCAGCAGGCGGGCGTCCGGCCGGACATTATGACCATGGCCAAGGGCCTGGCGGGCGGCGTGGCCTGCGGCGGCATCCTCGCCAGCGAGGAAGTCGCTCCCAGTCTGCGGCTCGGCATGCACGCCAGCACCTTCGGCGGCAACCCGCTGGCGATGGCCGCCGGCATCGCCACGGCCCGCACCATCGAAGAAGACGGCCTCTTGGAAAACTGCCGCGAGATGTCGGCCCGGTTTCGCGGCCGCTTCGAGAAGCTGAAGGACGAACTGCCGATCATCGCCGAGGTCCGCGTTAAGGGCCTGATGGTCGGCCTGGAGCTGACGGTGCCGGCAATGCCCGTGGTCGGCAAGTGCATGGAGCGCGGCGTGCTGGTCAATGCCACGCACGACACCGTCGTGCGGCATTTGCCTGCGCTCAGCATCACCGCCGAAGAAGTGGACGAAGGCGCCCACGCCATTGCAGAAGTCTTGCGGAACTACGTTTAGCCGCGACTTGCCAGCACAGTTTAGCCGCGGCAACGAATTTGGCGGAAGAGTCGTCGTGAAACACCTCTCGTCGCTCTACGATTTGACTGCGGCCGACGTGGCCGACATCTTCGCCCTGGCTTCGGAGCTGAAAGCGAAGCGGACCCGCGGCGAGGCCGATGCGCGATTGTCCGGCCGGCTGCTGGCGATGATCTTCGAGAAGCCGTCGTTGCGGACGCGCGTCAGCTTCGAGGCGGCGATGACGCAGCTCGGCGGAGCGAGCACGTTCCTCACCAGCGAGGAAGCGGGACTGACCGGCCGCGAGGCCCTTGCCGACGTGGCCCGCGTGCTCTCCGGTTATGCCGACGCGATCGCGCTGCGCACGTTTTCGCAGCAGTTGATCGAGGAGTTTCGCGACGCCGCGAGCTGCCCGGTGATCAACGCGCTCTCGGATGAGCGGCATCCCTGCCAGGCGCTGACGGACCTGTTCACGATCCAGGAAACGTTGGGCGAGCTGGCAGGGCGGACGCTGGTGTTTGTGGGCGATGGCAACAACGTCGCCCGCTCGCTGGCGATTGCGACGGCGCTCACCGGCATGAATATGGTTACGTCATCGCCGGCCGCCTACGCGTTCGGCAAGGCGTTCCTCAAGGAGCTCAAGCGGCGGCATCCGCAGGCGAAGGTGACGAGCGAAGCGGATCCTGCGCGAGCGGTCCGCAAGGCCGACGTCGTCTACACCGACGTGTGGGCCAGCATGGGACAGGAGGCGGAAGCAGACCGGCGGCGCAAAGCGTTCGCGCCGTACCAGGTGAACGCGGCGCTGATGGCGCAGGCGCCGGCGGGCTGCCGCTTCATGCACGACCTGCCGGCGCGGCGGGGCGAAGAGGTCACGGACGAGGTCCTGGACGGCCCGCAGAGCATCGTCTTTCAGCAGGCGGAGAACCGCCTGCACCTGGCCAAAGGTTTGCTGGCGTGGATGCTGGAGGGTTGACAAGGTGACAAGGTGACAAGGTGAAAAATGGGGCGCCGAAACTCGCGCCAGCGTTCACCTTGTCGCCCCCTCACCTTGTCACCTTGTCGCTTCCTCACCTCGTCACCCCGTCACCCCCTCCTCAACCCTCAACCGGCTGCGGCACCACGGGCGCCGTGCGCTGCACGGGCGGCGTGTGCTCGTGCAGGTAGCGTTCGAGCAGCACTGCGGCCTCGCCCTGGTCCAATTGGCCGTGCTCGACCAGCGCCGCGGTGACCGACTCGGGCGATTCCTGCTGCAGGGCGAGTAACTGGGCCACCTCGGCTTCGCCCAGCAGCGACAGCCGCCGCGCCGCTTCGCCGAAGCGTTCGTTCGCCGCGCGAGCCTGCAAGGCCTGGTTGGCCTGCTCCTCCGAAAGGAACCCGTAGCGGACGGCGAGCTCGCCCAGCCGTACCCAGACCGTATCGCTGGCCAGAACCGCCTTGGCCGCGTCGGCCAGCTCGAACACGCCTTCGCGGACGAGCCAGCGGCTGAACCGCCGCATCCGCGCTTCACCCAGCAGCAGCCGGTCGCCATCGTCCAATAGCGACCGCGTGCGAATCTGGTTGCGACCGCTGCGCTTGGCTTCGTACATGGCCTCGTCGGCCACTTGCAGCAATTGTTCGGCCAGGCCGCGTGCATCCTTGCGGGGCAATGCGACCACCGCGCCGATGCTCACAGTCACGGGGACGGGCGTTTCGCCGCTGGAGATGCGGCACGCCTCGACCCGCTCGCGGACGCGCTCAGCCAGGATTTCGATGCCCTTTTCGGTCGGCTCGATGGCCAGCACGACGAATTCTTCGCCGCCGTAGCGGGCGACGGTGTCGGAGGTCCGCACGGTCGATTTCAGCACGCTGGAGACGTGCTTCAGCACTTCGTCTCCGAAGGCATGGCCGTAGTTGTCGTTGAGCTGCTTGAAACAGTCGAGGTCGCAGAACATCACGCCGATGGTGCGGCCGTACCGCCGCGCCCGGTCGAGCTCGCGCTGGAGCACGTCGTCGAACTGGCGGCGGTTGAAGACGTTGGTGAGGGGGTCGAGCAGCGCGTGGGTTTCCAGTTGCCGCGTGCGTTCTTCGAGCACCCGGTTCTCGCGCTCGACCTCTTCGGAGCGGGCGACGGCCTGGGCGCTGGCGACGTGCTCGCGCAGGGCGAGCTGCGCCAATTCCTCGTTGGCCATCGCCAACAGCTCGTTGGGGTGCGGGATGTTGTCCGGATCGATGGAGAACATCTCGCCGACTTCGTCCACGCCGGCCTTGACCCGCTCCAGGTAGGCGGTCAACTGCGCCTGGTCGAAGCCGAACAGCCGCGCCCCGAGCATTTGCATCCGCTCCAGGGCCGGGGCGACGCGGGGCGTGCAGAAGTAGTCGCCGGCCGCCGCCCCCATGGCCACCGCACGCATGACGTCGGCGTTCTCGTGCTTTTCGAGACCGGCGAGCACTTCGGGCGACGCGTGATGCATCTCCAGGGCATCGGCCAGCCGCCGCGGCAGCTTCCACCGCTCCTGCAGCTTCAGCCCCACCTCGATGTGATCGATCCCGAGCTCGCGGCGTTCGCGCTCGTGCAGCGGCTCCGTCGCGTCCGACGTCGCCAGCGCGTCCAGCAGCGCGCCGTATTCGTTGGGAATGCTCCGCAGCATCGCCAGCCGGCCCAGGTCGACCAAGAGGCCCGCCAGAAACTGCTCGGAACCGCCGAGACCGGTGTTGTCGGCATCCAGGGCGTCGGCGGCAATCGCCTGCACGACCGACTGCCGCCAGTATTGCCGGTAGTGCTCGGCCAGCGGCACCTTGACCACGGCCGCGTCGACCACCGAGAAGCTGAGGGCCAGCGACGTGACGGCCGTGGTGCCCAGCAGCGGCACGGCCCGTTCGATCGACGTCACCGGCGAACGCAGCGCAAAGAACGACGAGTTGGCCGTCTTGATGATCCGCGCGGTGATCGCCGGATCGGCCTTGATGGCCGCCACGACGTCGCGGACCTCGGCCTCCGGATCGCGCGCCAGTTCCAGCAGCCGCACGGCAACAGCCGGCAGCGTGGGGAGCTGCGGCGAAGACCAAATGCGCTCCGGATTGATCGCCATGCGTGAACGTCCGTGCCTGATGCGAGACTGATTGTCACGCCATGCGCTTGCTGCGTTGGTTCAAGATCAACATAGGTTATGGATCGGCCGGGCAGCGCCGCCGCGGAGGGAAGTTCCTCACGGCCGTAGCCCGCGTTCCCCAGGCGCTGGAAATAGCAGTCGATCCGGTTGTGAGGGATTCGCGGCTGTGTACCCGGTACTGCGCACCCGCTTCTCCGCAATCGGCACTTTGTACCCGGTAGTCTGCACCCGGTACTCTGCACCCCGTACCTCGTACACCGGTCCTCTGCATCCCGTACTACGCGTACCGACCGCTCCGGCCGGGCGTCCAGCCGCACTCAGTCACGCACCTACGGCACACTCGCCGCTTCCGCCGAGCGCAGCGTCGTCAGGCTGCCCAGGTACGCCGTGAACCGCTCGTCGAGCGACGGCTGCGCTTCGGCCAAACGCTTTGACAGCGGCGCCGGCTGCGGCTGGTCGCGCAAGTCGTGTAGGTAGGACACAAGCGTCTGGCGGTTCTCCGGCGTCGAATGCAGCATGAAATGCACCCACGCCCAGGCTTCCTGGTAATCGATGCGCTGCATCTGCTCGAACCGCTCCAGCCGCTCCAGCCGCGCCAGGTCGGGCCGCCATCCGCCCGCCAGTGCCTCGGGCAGCTCGACCACATACTCGCCGTTGATGCGGCCGGGGGCGGGACCACCGATCTCGAAATACTCCGCCAGGCCCTCGTCGAGCCACAACGGCATGCGGCCCAACGATGCATGCAGGATGCCATGCGTGTACTCGTGCCGCAGGTCTTCCTGGATCCGCTCGCCCCAGCACGTATACACCGCCAGCTCGCGGGGCGTGCCGACGAAATACGCGCGGCGGCGCGGGAGACCGGGATACACCGTGTCGAGATAGTGCGCGTAAGCCGCTTCCGTCTCGAACAGATACACGACCACCTGCTCGCGCGGCGGCGGCAGCTCCAGGGATCGCGACACGTGCTCGCGCAGGGCTTCGAGATCGCGGATCAGCGGATGCTCCGGCGACAACCGGAAATCGCTGAGCACCAGCAGGTCCCCCGAACGCACCGAATGCCGCCCCGGCGGTGCCACCACCGTCTTCGTCGCCGCCTGGCAGCCGACCGCGAGCGCCGCCAGGACGGCCCACATCCACGGCCGCGCTCGCCACAGCTTGTGCTTCGGCGGTGCGTTCATCGGGCAGCCCTTCGCCAGACATTCTTCCATTGGGCGCGGAATTCACGGCCCAAGTACGATTTCAGGAACCGCAGGCGATCTGCCGTCGTAAGTCCGCGTTCGTAGTGACCCGCTTGAGCGGGTCGCGCGGCATCGGGCGGCTTCCCCAACCACGAAGGCGTACCAATTCGCCCGGCCAGTTCGCGAAGCGCCCGCAGTCGGCGGCAAACGGAAAGGCGTCCTTTGAAGTACACGCCTTCGGTTCCCGAGAACCAAATTCTCCATCCGCTCCCGCACGGCGCAACGAGGAACGAGCTCGCACTCAGGCTGCAATGTTCAAAGCCTGCATCGTGGAGACGGCGAAGCTGATCGGCTGCCAGTGGCAGGACCGCACGCAGCGCCCTCCGCTCTATTTCGTGCCGCGCCTCATTGTCACAATCCTGCCGGGCGAGCAGGTCTGCGGCTGGTTCGGCCTCGTCGGGACGCTCGAGCACGAGGAACGCCGGCCCGCCATCGCGACCGGCATCGACATACACCAGCGGCCGCGGCGTGGCGATGCCCCGCCGCAACAGCGCGTGCCCCATTTCCCATCCGCGCCGTGCCGGGCACTGCCGAAACGCACCGCGAAACCACTGGCACGGCGGAAACTCCACAACGATCACCGGCCGCCGAACGCCGCCAAACGCCAGCGTCGCGTCTACCTTCCCCCCCTTACTAAGGGGGGGCCAGGGGGGGTCAGCGCCGGTGACAAATCGCTCCACCTGCAGCCCCCCCCCAACCCCCCCTTGCCAAGGGGGGGAGCCGGAAGTGGTCGTGAGATGCCCTTCATTCACGCGGAGCACGCCGGCCGGATCATCGCGCACCGCTTCGAGCAATTCCCGCCCGAGTTCCGCTAATCCCCGGCAGCGCCGCCGCCCGCGATCGGCGCGGATCAGCCTCCGGTTGTCGCGCCGCCATTTGCGGTCCACGCGGCGGTGCGCCGACTGCAGCAGGCCCTCAAACCTGCGGCCGATTCGCCGCACGGTGTCCCGAAACGCAGTATCCGCCGCCCTCGCCCGCGCAACAGCACCGGCTCCCGATCGGCGCGCGCCATCGGCCTCCCGGAGCGTAGCGTGCCACGCCTCGAGAAACCGCAGCCTGTCGGCCGGCGTCGTCCGCTCCGCAAAGAAGAACCCGAGTTCGCAGAGGTTCTTCTCGCAGGTCCTTTGGCTCAGACGTCGCCGTGCCGTAAGCCCGTGCAGGTCAATCAGCCACAGACTGACACCGCCGTCGTCATCCATCCTCACCAGGATGTTCCCCGCGTGCAGGTCGCGGTGCAATAGTCCGCCGGCATGCAACTTTCCCACCAGTCGGCCCAGCTCCACGGCCACCGAATGCCTCGCCTGCTGTCGCTCCCGCCCATCGAGACGGAGAAAGACGCGCTGCGTCCACTCGTCAGCGTGGTAGAAAGTACTTTTATCGGGCGAGTGCAGCGCGATGTTTTCGGCGACGGTAAAGCCCGGCACCAGCATGAAGTGTTGGTGCACGACGCCAATACCGCGCCGCGTCGCCTCGCGCGGCGAATGGATATGTAATTGCTCACCGTTCCAGCGCATGGTGCCGCCATCGGGCGCGAGGACGCCGCTCACGATGTTGAGCAAAGTACTTTTGCCCGCGCCGTTTTCGCCCAGCAGCCCGACGACTTCGCCGCCGCGCACGTCAAAATCAACCTTATCGAGCGCGATGAAACCGCCGAACGTTTTCGTGATGCCCTGAAGTTCTAACATGAGGTTGAACCGCAAAGAGCAAAGGCCGCAAAGAGCAGCGAAAGTACTT
>JAHWKJ010000174.1 GCA_019347905.1 Planctomycetota bacterium | reverse complement strand
GTCCGCGGCGTCAACCGCGTGGTGTACGACGTCAGCTCGAAGCCGCCGAGCACGATCGAGTGGGAGTGAGCCTTGCGCGTTCTGCCCGTGCTCGATCTGATGCAGGGCGTGGTCGTCCGCGGGGTCGCCGGCCGCCGGGAGACGTATCGGCCGATCGAAAGTCGAGTGGCGGCAAGCAGCGAGCCGCTCGACGTGGCATGGGCGTTGCGCGAGACGTTCGGGTTCCGCGAGCTCTACGTCGCGGATCTCGACGCGATCGTCGACGACCGGCCAAACCTGACGGCAGTGCGGGCGCTGGCGGCGGAAGGATTCGAGGTGTGGGTGGACGCGGGCGTGCGCGACGCGGCCCGCGCGCGGGCTGTGCTGGACGCTGGTGCTGCGCGAGCCGTCGCAGGACTGGAGACGTTGCCCGGCCCGCGGGTGTTGCGCGAACTGTTTGAGACGCTGGACGCCGGCCGGCTTGTGTTCAGTCTCGATTTGAACAACGGCCGTCCGCTGGCCGTTTCGGCGGAGTGGCAGGAGTCCGAGCCGCTCGCCATCGCCGAGGAGGCGATCGCGGCCGGCGCTCGGCAGATGATCGTGCTCGATCTGGCCGCAGTGGGCACAGGAGGCGGCGTGCCGACGCTCGAGTTGTGCCGGCAGTTTCGCCGGCGGTTTCCGGACCTGTCGCTCGTCACGGGCGGCGGCGTGCGGGGCGTCGGGGATCTGGTTGCGGCTGCGGAAGCGGGCGTCGACGGACTGCTCGTTGCCAGCGCACTGCACGACGGCCGGCTCACGCCGGCAGATTTGGCGGCCAGCAATCGACCCACGTGAAACGGCACCGCCCGCCGCATAGAATGGTGCGCGATGAATCACTCGTCGCCCGTGCCCTTGCGGAACCTGCCGGCCGTCGCCGCCGTGCTGGAGCACGCTGCCGTCCAGGCTCTGCTCGACGAGCACGGACGGCCGGCGGTTACGGCCTGGATTCGCGAGGAAGTCGCGCGGCTGCGCGAGCGGCTGCGCAGCGCTGATGGAAGCGACTCCTCGCCCGACGAATTGCTCGAAGTCGCCGCAGCCGCCGTGGCACAGCGCTCGCGGCGGGCCGAGCACAGCCGTCTGGGCGCGGTCGTCAACGCGACGGGCGTGATCCTGCACACGGGGCTGGGTCGGGCGCCGCTGTCCGCGGCGGCCCGTGCCGTGCTGGCGGAAGCCGCCGGGGCCGTCAATGTCGAGATCGATCTCGAAACGACAGACCGGCGCTACCGCGGCCACCAGATGCTGGATGCCTGGCAGACGCTCACCGGCTGTGAAGACGCGCTGGTCGTGAACAACAATGCCGCCGCGACGCTGCTCACGCTGCAGTCGCTGTGCGCCGGCCGCGAGGTCGTGATCTCGCGGGGCCAGTTGATCGAGATCGGCGGCTCCTTCCGGCTGCCGGAGATCTTTGCGCTCAGCGGGGCGACGCTGAAGGAAGTGGGCACCACCAATAGAACGCGGCTGGAAGATTACGACCGCGCCATCGGCCCCGAGACCGCCGCGGTGATGCACGTGCATCCGTCGAACTACCGCATCGTGGGCTTCACAACATCGCCGCCCATTGAAGAACTCGTCGAGCTGGCACGCCGCCGCGGAATCGTTGCCATCGACGACATCGGCAGCGGCAGCCTGGTGGACGTGACGAAGTACGGTCTGCCCGCGGAGCCGACGTTTCAGCAGAGCATTGCCGCCGGCGCCGACGTGGTGCTGGGCAGCGGCGACAAGCTGTTGGGCGGACCGCAGGCGGGGATCGTGCTGGGAACGGGGAAGCACGTCGATCGCATCCGGCGGCATCCGCTGGCGCGGGCGGTCCGCGTCGGCAAGTTGACGCTGGCGGCACTGCAGGCGACGCTCGATGCGTACCTGCGTCAGACGGCCGAAAAAGAGGTGCCCACGGTCGCGATGATGGCCGCGACACTGGATTCGCTGCTCGAACGAGCGCGGACGATCGAACAAGACTGCGGCCGACTGGAGCGGTTGAAGATGGACGTTCGCCGCGACACGGCGCCAGTGGGCGGCGGTTCCCTGCCGGCGGCCGAACTGCCCACGGCCGTGCTGGCGCTCGCGCACGCGGAGCTTTCGCCGGACGAACTGGGGCGACGGCTGCGGTTGGGCCGCATTCGCCTCGTGTGCCGCATTCAGAACGACGCTGTATTGGTGGACCTGCGGAGCGTGTTGCCTGAAGACGATTCGAAGATTTGTCTCGCGCTCGGGCTCGTGGACGGCGGCGGGTTGTAAGGACGATCGATGTGCGCCGTAAGAGATGTGCCGATCGCGGGTGAGCCACGGGAGTGGCGACAGAACGTAGCCCACAGCGCGAGCTGTGGGGATCCGGCGAAATTGGAATACGAGAGCCCCGGCAGGGGCGACAGAAGCCGCGGCGCTTCTGACGCCCCGGTATGGGCTGCCAAGCTCTTCGCGGCCACTTCCCCACGGCTGGCGCCGTGGGCTATGGTCTGACGCCGCTGCCGCGGCTGACACGCGATGAGGTCCCCAACACGTTTCGGACAATCAACCAGTTCCGACGGTGATGCATTCGATGGCTCTCACACAACAGATCGCCGAACTGCGGCAGCGCATTGACCGGCTCCCCCGGTTTCCGCTGGGCCATCTGCCGACGCCGCTCGAAGAGGCGCCGCGCTTCTCCCGGAAGCTTGGCGGGCCGCGGCTGTTCATCAAGCGCGACGACTGCACGGGCCTCGTCTTCGGCGGCAACAAGACGCGGCACAACGAGTTCCTGCTGGGCGACGCGCTCGAAAAGGAGACGCAGCTCTTTGTGTGGGGCGCCGGCGTGCAGAGCAACAACTGCCGGCAGACGGCTGCCGCGTGTGCGCGGGCGGGGATCGACTGTCACCTGGTTCTCGGCCGCGGCCGGCCGGCGAACGGCCCCGACACCGTGCAGGGAAACCTCCTGCTCGACCACATCCTCGGCGCCAGCTACGAGATCGTCGACGAGCCGGTGGGCGAGGACCTCGACCGGCGGATCGACGAGGGGGCGGCCGAGTTCCGCGCGGCCGGGCGCCGCGTCTATGCCTGGGACCGTCACGTGGTCAAACCGCTGGCGGCCGTCAGCTATGTGCTGTGCCTGTTCGAGATTGTCGAGCAGTCGCGGGCGGCGGGCATCGACCCGTCGGCGATCTACGTCTGCTCGGCCGGCTCAACCGGCGCGGGCTTGGCGTTAGGCGCGAAGGTGCTGGACCTGTCCACCCGCGTGAAGAGCATCTCCCCCATCCATTGGCCGTGGGACACGCAGGCCGACATGGCCCGCATCGCCAGCGAAACAGCCGCGCTTCTGGATCTGAAAACGCAACTGGAGCGATACGAGATCGACCTCAGCCACGAGCACATCGGCGCCGGCTACGGCATCGCGACCCCCGGCTGCCTGGAAGCCATCGCCCTGCTGGCACGCACCGAAGCGATCCTGCTCGACCCGGTCTACACCGGCAAAGCTCTGGCAGGCCTGATCGCCGACATCCGCGCTGGCCGCTTCCGCACCGACGAAGCCATCGTTTTCGTGCACACGGGCGGCACGCCGGCCTTGTTCGCGATGAGCGACGTGCTGGCGGGTGGCATCGCCCGCAAGCGTCAGTCGCCCGACCGTGGAAGATGACCTACAAATGGCGAGGCGGGGCGGGGAATGCTATGATGCCTGAGCAGGCTACGCATTCGCGGAGGCTTCTCGAATGACCACTGTTGCCGTCGACGACGAACTGTATCAACGCGCGACTGAAGCGGCCTCAGCCCTGGGCAAGACTGTGAACCAGTACGTCGAAGGGGTTTTACGGCGCGCGATGTCGGGTGCGGCGGTCCATCGCACATGGAAAAACGGACTGCCGGTTCTGGTGCCCGATGATGAAACGCCACCGATCGATCCACACGTTGTGCGGCGGCAGCTCGAGGAGTACGGGCTCTGATCCTGCTTATCGCACGAGTCCGGAACCTAACGCTGGTGACGTTCGACCGGGCAATTGCATCGCTGTCACCCTGGCCCGACCATTTGCAGCTTCTCCTGCCCTGAGACCGACCTGCCGACCGTGGCTCGTCCCCATCACGTGCGGGGGGAGCGGCTCGCTCACGCCTGGGTGCGTTCGGCCGGGAAAGGTCTTTGTTGAAGGATGAGCCGTGGAGGGCCGGTCTGGGGATCCTCTGGCGGCGTTATCCTGCTGTACATCAATAAGTTACGGCGACTGGGCCGCGTCCAGCGGCGTCAGATTTCCAAAAAAAGAGCGATTTGCTGCAAGTCGCACGAAATCGCTTCGATCAGCAGATCAAACGGCATTCCCTCCAGTGCGTCCGTTGCAATCCGATTGTGCGGGAACTGTCGGCAGAATGCCCAATTGCGGCTTGACTTGAACTGGTGCCCTCGGGCATTGTGGAATTCTCTCGGCGGATTCTCTGCCGTCGGCGAAATCGTGAGAATCGGAGCAACTTCGCCGTTGCTCCTTCGATCAGAGAAGGTAAGTGTCAACTCGATGTTGGAGCGCGCGCCGGCACCGCGGACTGTGTGCGCTCGTATAGAAGGTGCGGCTGCTCATGGCCTTGACCGTTAACACGAATATCTCCGCGCTCATCGCTCAGACGAGTCTGCAGCGATCGAACAACCGCATCAGCGAGACGCTGGGACGGCTTTCGACCGGCCTGCGGATCAATTCCAGCGCCGATGATCCGTCGGGGCTGGTGCTGTCCGAGTTTCAGCGGGCGCAGATCGCGGGCCTGTCGCAGGCGATCAGCAATATCGACCGCGCCGTCGCCGTGACTCAGACGGCCGACGGTGGGCTCTCCGAAGTCAGCGGCCTGCTGACCGAACTGCGCGGCCTGGTGATCGATTCGGCCAACAACGGCGCTCTCGACCGCCAGAGCCTCGAAGCCAACCAGCAGAACGTCACGAGCATTCTCGACACGATCGACCGGATCGCGCTCTCGTCGCAGTTTGGGCAACAGCAGTTACTGGATGGGACTTCGGGACGCCAGGGATTCGTGTCACGTGGGGCCTCTCCGGCCGACATCGACTTCATCCGCGCGGTCAACGACGACGTCGTCACCAATACGAACCTGCCGATCGAGGTCACACAAAACGCGGAACGGGCGTTCGTCACCGCCGGCGCCCCGTTCGGCGACGGGACCGGCCGATTGGCCCAGGGTGAACGTCTGATTGTGAATGGCGTGGAAATCGAGCTGGCGGCGGGGCTGACGATCGATCAGGCCATCGACGAGATCAACAGCTTCTCGGGTCAGACGGAAGCCTTCGCGGTCGAAATCGACTTCGCCGCCAATGGCCCCGGCAGTGCGGCCACTCCGGGCGGCGGAACACTGGAGATTCGTTCGACTCAGTTTGGTCTCGGCGCGCAGGCGAATGTCATCTCGAACGTCGATGTGGCCCTTTCGCCGGGCGGAAGCGGTTTCAGCGTGACGGGCGTCAGCGATTTCGGCCAGAACGCCATCGCGACCATTGGAGCAGGCATCGCCGGCTCGAGCGGCAGCATCGCCGGCAGCACCGAAACCATTGGCCGGCTCGTGACGGGGCTGCGCGGCGCGGCCGGCTCGGGGCTGACCATCGAGCTGGGCGTGGTGAACGACACCGACGTCCGCACCGCGGCAGTGACGGCGGCGAACAACGCGAGCGTGCTCATCAACGACAATTCGCGGGTGTTTCACGTCGGCGCGCCGGCGAACGACAATGCGAGCCTCACGCTGCCGACCGTCGAAAGCAAGGCGCTGGGGCTGGGAATCCTGCCGAAGCGCGAGGTCGACCTGCAGACGGTCGTGACACCGAACACGGTGATCGTGGGTGGGACGCCCGTCTCGACGAATGGTCCCGTAACCGTGGTCAGCAACCAGATCGGGCTTCCCGCCCAGCCGACCGGCACGACCGTCGTCACGACGGCGCCCGTTACGATCTCCAACACCAGCACGTCCACGTTCAACTCGAACACGGTGACGAATCAGGTCGGCAACCAGATCATCATCACCACGACGGACGTGACGACCACGGTCACGATGCTGACGCAGCAGACGACGACTACCTCGACAATCGTGACGGCCAATCCCGGGGCCATCCAGGCCATCAGCGACGATTTTGACCCCCAAGCCGATCCTGGAACCTTCCCCGCTGCCGGCTTGAGCAATGGACGAGAGCTTGGCGCGCCTGCCGGCGAGTTCTTCAGTGGAAACGCCTTCTATTTCGACGGGCCCGGGAATCGCTTTGCCACGACCGACGCGTTCAATGCTTCCGCCGGCGGGAACATCTCTTTTGTGCTGAAGATTGGCGGTCCGACCGACGCGCAGGAGACGGCGACCTTCGAGAACGCGGACAACGGCGAAGATATCGTCCTGGAGTTTTCCGCCAACGGCGGCCCCTTCACTAACATCGCCACCTTCGACACGGAAGATGCTAACTTCGCTGGGACTTTCGGAAGCGTGAACCTCGCCATTCCCGCGGCCGCACAGACGACGAGCACGGTTTTCCGGATTCGCCAGGTCGCGCACAGCAACACCGGTTTCGACAACTGGGCCATCGACAATTTCAATTTGACGCTTAACGGCGTCGACAGGCGGGTTGAGGAGTTCAACACGACGATTGTTACCACGGGTACGCAGGTCGATACGGTCGTCACCGTGCAGACGCTGACGCTCAGCGAAGATCAGCCGCCGACGCCCAACCTGCGCTCGATTGACGTCCGCAACGCGGACGCGGCCCTGCGGGCCCTCAAGATCGTCGACCGCTCGATCGAAGAGGTCAATACGTTCCGCGGGCAGGTGGGCGCGTTCCAGCGGAACGTGCTGGAGACCGCCCAGAGCAACGTGCGGCAGCAGTTCGTCAACCTGTCGGACGCCGAGTCGGTCCTGCGCGACGTCGACTTCACGACCGAGATCACCAACCTCGTCAGCGAGCAGGTGCGGCAGAACGTGGCCACGACGATCCAAGGGCTGGCTAACAGCAATCCCTTGAGCATCCTCGACCTCCTGCAGGGCGGCACGGGCGGCGGTGGCGGCCTCGCGCTGTAAGTTCTTCGTGGCCGCGTCCCCGGCGGCGCACGGGCAATCGGATCCCGGGCGGCGCGAACATCTAGCGGTGGCCAAGGGGCGCGCTGGCTCGCCCGTCCCGTTTGGGACGCGGCTAAACGACGGCTACACGCTAAACGGCGGACTGAGGCGGCGGGACGTTCGCGTCACGACTTCGCGCGGGCGAAGCGGCGGGCGACTTCTTCCCAGTTGACCACGTTCCACCAGGCGGTCACGTAGTCGGGACGGCGGTTCTGGTACTTCAGGTAGTAGGCGTGCTCCCACACGTCGAGGCCGAGGACGGGCGTGCGGCCTTCCGAGAGCGGCGTGTCCTGGTTCGGCGTGCTCTCAACCACGATCGAACCGCCGTCGACCGACAGCCACGCCCAGCCGCTGCCGAACCGCGTGCCGGCCGCGTTCGAGAATTCGTTCTTGAAGTTCTCGAAGCTGCCGAACTTGCCGGAGATAGCATCCGCCAGTTCGCCCTTGGGCTGGCCGCCGCCTCCGGGCTTCATAATCGTCCAGAACAGCGAGTGGTTGGCGTGCCCGCCGCCGTTGTTGCGGATGGTGGTGCGGATGTCTTCCGGCACTGCGCTCAGGTTCCGCATCAGGTCTTCGATGGACTTCGAGGCGAGGTCCGAATGGCCGGAAAGCGCGTCGTTGGCCTTGTTGATGTAGGCCTGGTGGTGCTTGGTGTGATGGATCTCCATGGTGGCCGCGTCGATGTGCGGCTCCAGTGCGTCATAGGAGTACGGCAGATCGGGCAGCGAGTAAGCCATGGGCGTCGACTCTCCTGAGGACGAAGGTGTGGGGCCGGGGACGATCCGCCGGTGCCGGTCGAGCGAATCGCCGGTCGGCCCCCATTGTAAAGCGTCCGCGTTCGCGAACAACCGCAGGGCCGTCGGGCCGTTTAGCCGCGACTCGCAGAGGAGCGCGGGCGTGGTTGGGTGGCACTGGCAGCTCGCCTGCCAGTGTCGAGTTGGTCTCACGCAAGCAATACTTCTTGGAGCTTTCGCACACGTTTGAGCTCTCGCACGGGATGGCGAGCATCCCGTGGCACCCATAGAGCGCGGGTTCTCAGTCCCCGCGCTGCTCGATGCGGTACAGGTGCGTGAAGGTCCGCAGGTACAGCGCACGGCCGGCGACGGCCGGTGAAGCGTTGAAGCCGGTGTCCAGCCGGTTCTCGGCCAGCAGTCGGAACTCGCGGTCGGCGGCCACGACCGGTGTGCGGCCATCCTGGGAGAAGAAATAGATCCGCCCATCACCGGCCAGCGGCGACGCCCAGTACTCGCCTGCCAGCCGCTCACGCCAGACGACCTCGCCCGTTCTGGCATCGAGGCAGGAGGCCACACCCGAATCATTCATCATGAACAGCAGCTCGCCCAGCAGGCCCTGTGAAGGCCGCTTCGGCACGCTGTTGCCGGTTTGCCAGACAATGTGCGAGTCGCTGACGTCGCCGCTCCCACCGGGCTGCACGGCGATCAGTGATCGGTTTCCCTCGCCGGCCGCAATGTAGACGAGGCCGCCGCCGAACAGCGGCCGGGCCGCCGCATTCATGCCTCCGTGCCGCACGCGCCACAGCTCTTTGCCCGTCGCGGGATCGTAGGCGATGGTCGCGACGGCGCTGGGACTGATGAGCTGCCGCCGGCCGCCGCTCTCGATGATGGTCGGCGTGGCGTAAGCCTTCTTCATGTCGCCGTTGTCGGTGCCGTAGTCGATGTCGCGGTCGGCCTTCCAGACGGTGCGGCCGGTGTGCTTGTCCAACGCGATCACGTACTGCTGGTCGAAGCCGTCGAACTGCGCGACGAGCAGGTCGCCCTCGAGAATGGGCGACGAGCCGGGGCCGCGGAAGTGATTGCACTGGAGATCATCGCGGGTCCACACGATGCGGCCGGTGCCCGTGTCGAGGCAGGCCGTGCCGTGCGCGCCGAAGTGCACGTAGATGCGGCCTGCCTCGATGGCCGGCGTGGGCGAGGCGTAGCTATTGGTGGGGTGACAATACTGCGGCTCGGCCGGCTCGAACACGACGATGTCGTGCAAAATGCGGCCGCTGTCGGCCTCGACGCAGACGGCTGAGAGCTTGCGGCCGTCTTCGGTGCCGGTCGTCACCCACACCTGGCCGTCCCAGATGACGGGCGAGGACCAGCCGCGGCCATGGAGGGGCGTCTTCCAGACGACGTTCTCGGTTTCGCTCCAGCGCAGGGGGAGGCCGACGGCTTCCGTGGTGCCGTCGCCGCGCGGGCCGCGAAACTCCGGCCAGTTCTGCGTCGTCGACCGTTCGCCGGCCGAGAGCGGTAGCGCGACGAGACACCACACAGCGCACAAACAAAGCAATAGCCGCATCGCGTTTCGCCCCTTGGATTGCATTCACACCGCGGCCTGTACTGTAAACGCTGACACCGCAGCGATGCCATGCCGCGAAGCCCACGGGCCCGAACCCGTGGGCTTGGGGCGAATTATCGATGCGGCGCGCTCCGCCCCCCGATAGAATCTTCGGGAGAGCACTTCAATCCTCGCATCTCGGCGGCCGTGTCATGATCTGCATCTCCGTCACCCCCACGTCGCGGAAGCTGGCCAAAGTCGACATTCTCAATGCTTCGAGGCGCTGCGACCTCGTCGAAGTCTGCCTCGACCATCTCGTCAAGGAGCCGAATGTCGGCGACATGATCTCCGGCTTCGACAAGCCCATCCTCGTATCCTGTCGGCGACCGCAGGATGGCGGACACTGGAAGGGCAGCGAAGAGCAGCGGCTGCAGCTTCTGCGGCAGGCGATCGTCGCGGGGCCGGAGTACGTCGAGCTCGATTTCGACATCGCCGGAGGCATCCCGCGGTTCGGCAAGACGAAGCGCGTCATCAGTTTCACCAGCTACAAGCCGCTGGGCAACGTCGACGACGTCTTCAAGCAGGCGGCGGGTCTGAAGGCCGACGTGGTCAAGTTCACGTGGCCCACGCCGACGCTCGATGCGGCGTGGCCGCTGTTGGCGGCGGTCACCAAGAAGCGCGAGCTGCCGGTGGTGGGCATGGGCGTGGGGGCGGCCAGCACCACCTTCTCGCTGCTGGGGCAGAAGTTCGGCTCGCCATGGGTTTATGCGGCGCTCGAGAAGGGCATGGAAGCCCACGACGGGCAGGCGACCGTGTGGGACCTCAACGACATCTACGATTCGCCCGGCATCGACTCGAAAACCCGATTGATTGCCGTCGTCGGCGGCAGCGCGCCTCCCGAAGACGGAGTCGCTCCACAAGCTCCGGCCGAACCGGCCGTTCTCGCCGCCGCTCAGCGATTGCAGCGGCTGACGGTGCAGGCGCTCAACGCGGGCTTCAAGGCCATTGGACAGAACATTCGCTGTCTGCCGCTGGAGCTGGGACGGCTGGAAAAGCTCGGGCAGATGCTGGACATCCTGAAGATCAACGCCCTCATCGTCAGTCCGCAGTGGTCGGAGAAGCTGCTGGAAGTCGCGGGCAAGCCGGAAGAGGCCGCGATCAAGAGTCATTACGCCGACTTGTTGCTCAAGCAGCCGGACGGCTGGCACACCTACAACTTCATCTGGCGGAATGCCCTCAAAGCGCTGGAGACGTCGTTGGCAAGCAAGGGCGGCACCCCCCCCCGGCCCCCCCGTGGGAAGGGGGGGGGGGGGGGGGTGGCCCACAAGCCCCTCCACCGGCGCAACGTGCTGCGCCACGGCGGGAACAACATACCCCAGGCGCTGGCGGGGGGCAACAATCCCCGCCAGGGCGTCCGGAGCGTGACCCGCCCCACCGCCGCCGAGGCCCCCCGGCTGGGAAAGATGTTCGACGGGCGGCA
>JAHWKJ010000173.1 GCA_019347905.1 Planctomycetota bacterium | reverse complement strand
AGGGACGGCTGCGCGAACCGCTGGTTTTGAAAGACGCTCAGGGCGGATTCGCGGGCTTCAGCGGTTACATCTGGACCATCTCGCCGGAAGGCAACTGGAGGCGCGAGCCATTTCTCAACCGCGACGTGCGCCAGCCCGATGCGCTGGGCCGGCTCTCCGGCGAAGAACTGCGGGCGCTGGCCGACGCGCTGGCGGAGGCCCACTTTCTCAAGCTGCCCCCCAAGCTGGGCGACGAGCCGAGCGTCAACCCCCACATCTACGAGTTGAAGTTCGGCCAGCGGGAGTCGCAGCTTGTGTTGAAGACGGGCGACGCTCTGCCGGCCATCGATCCCAAGGATGCCGAGCAACGGAACGTGCAGCAATTCATCGACATCATCCGCACGATCCAGCGGCTGACGGACGCCGAGGAGCCTCCGCAGCCGGCGGGCGGCGACCGCTGAACTGCACCAGAGCTGTCGTGCAGGCTACGAATGGATTTTGACGCCGACTGAAGAGCGTCCCGAAGGGACGTTTGAAAGTAGCCCGCCAGTTCACTGGCGGGGGACGGGGGAGAACCAAGAACGAAGTCCCGGAGCGACGGCTGAGATGCGCCACATCTCGAAGCAGCGACTGAAGGAAGATCAGTCGTTTGGAGCCGCGCTGCGTCGCCTGCGCAAGCAGCGTGGACTCAGGCGCGAGGTCTTCGAGCCGGAAGTCTCCGCCAAGACGATCGCCCGCATCGAACAGGGCAAGGTGCAGCGCATCCAGCAGAAGACGCTCAAGACGCTCGCCGAGCATCTTTCCGTAGATCCCGAGGAAATCGAAACATTCTGAGAACGACCGTCGTGGCGGATCACGCGACTGGAAAAGTGGAAACGTGGCTGGGGCAGGGAAAGCCAGAACCCACTCCGTGCGCAGCCGCCGCTGCGGACCTCGGTCGCGTGCGGCCCGTAGATGGCATGATGCCCCAGGCCGCAGGCGTGACTCGCGCCGACTGGGGCATCACGGGAGATCAGCCGACGACGTAGATCGCTTGCACGTCGCCGCGGCAATCGACGACCCCACTGGCTTTCCCTGCCCCAGCCACGCCAGCCGCGGAAAGCCGCCGCCAGCGAAGAAGAACGATCGCACCCTGGATGGGCCTCATGCGGCTGTGGCGGCGGCGCGCATCTTCGCCAGTCCGGTCCGCGCCACTTCCAGCGGATCCTGCCGCCAGTAGTCGCGGTTGAACAGCTCCAGCGATAGCGCGCCTGCAAAGCCGCTTGTGCGCAGGGTCTTCAGGATCTCGGACAGCGGGGCCACGCCGTCGCCGGGATAGACGCGATGCGCGTCGCCGATCTCCGCCCGCGACGGATTCGCCGGGTAGTCGTTCATGTGGAACACGTGGATCGCGCGGCCGTTGAGGACGGCCAGCCCGGCGAAGTCGGAGCCGCCCTTGTAGATGTGATACACGTCGGGCAGCACGCAGGCGTCGTGGCGGCCGCATTCGGCGGCGACGTACGCCAGTTCGCCCAGCCGCGAAAGCGTTGTGGAAAAGCCCCACAGCTCGAGCTGCGGAACGACGCCCACGGATTCGCCGATCTCCAGGAGCGTCCCGTAACGCTCGGCCGCTTTCTGCAATTCGCCCAGCGGCTCGCGCGTGGCCCCGCTGGGAGGAGCGGCGATGCGAGTGCCGCCGATTGCGCGGACGAGTTCCATCTCGCGCTTCGCCTGTTCCAGGGCGGCGCGGCGCTGCTGGTCGTCGTCCACAATCCACTGCGAGAATCCGATGGCACTCTCGACTGAGAGGCCGGCGTCGGCGATGCGCCGCGCCAAGTCGGCCGTCGTCCCGCCGCCGCTGACGTGCGTTTCGATTTCGCGAATCCACGGCTCGATGCCGTCGTAGCCGGCCTGTGCGGCGATGTCGATCTTCTCGACAAGCGGCAGATCCTCACGGTCCGAGCGGCGGATGGTGCTGGTGTTGAGGCAGTAGCGGATGGGCCAATGGCTGGTCTTCGTGCCGGCCGGCTCGGCAGTTTCGCCAAGGGTGGACGCGGCGGCGACGAGGCCGCCCGCGGCGAGGAGTTCGCGGCGGTTGAGCTGCATGTGAGCGTTCGTCCTAGACGTAGTCTTCGCGAATGGGATGGAAGATATCGAGGGCCTTCACGCCTTGGTCGAGGGCGATGACGCGGTGCGTAACGCCGCCGGGAATGCGGTACATGTCTCCCGGCCCGAGCACGCGCTCCTCGTCGCCGACGATGAACCGTGCCCGGCCTTCCAGCACCATACCCACCTGCTCGTGCGGATGCGAATGCGCCTCGACGACCGCGCCGGGCTGAAACTCGACGAGGCTCAGCATCATGTGCTCCGCGGCGGCCGTCTGGATGTCGACCCCGGGGAAGATCGTCCGCCGGGTGCAGCGCGCCAGATCGACAAAGTAGCTCGACATCATTCAGCTCCCGTAGCGGTGGAACCGTCTGGATGAGGCACGGCGGCGGCCGACGCGGAAAAGCCGATCACCACGTCGCCCAGCCGCTCGGCAATGCTGTTCCTGCGGAGATCGATCCGGAAGCCATACGTGTGGACGGCGGCGACCGTCGCTTCCACAGGCACGGCGGCGACGGGTTCGCATTCGACCTCCGGCGGCGAATTGAACGGCGGCCAGACAGGAATGTGGGCGGCCGCGGTCTTCAAACCGCCGGCGAACGACACCGTGACCGCGCCCTCCAGACGGTCGACGCCATCGGGTTTCGTGGACCGCCGCATCCAGTGCTGGGAAGAAAGCTCCTCGGGAGACGGCCCTTTCGGTCCCGGCGCTTCCGGCTTTGGCGCATCGCCAGGCGCGATAGCTTCGGATGCCGGCCATCGCGCCGCCATCGGCACCGCTGACGCCCCTCGCGCATTCCCGCCAAGCCAGCCAATCGTTGCGGCCGCGGGACAACCGGACGCGGCGCATTCGCCGACGCCTGCGAGCGCCGCCGCCACGAGGGCGAACAGCACCGTCAGCCAGGCGACGGCTGCCGTCGATGCGGGCGGCAGGAGTGCGACCGCCAAAACGAGCGCAGGCAGGAGCGCCGTCAATGACAATCCGATCCGCAGCCAACGGGTCCGCGGCAGCGAACCCGCGGACACGAACAGCCACCACGCGCCCGCGCCCGCCAGAGCCGCCAGCGCAGGAAAGACGACGGCCGCAAGAGCAGACGGATCGTTGCGAAAGGCCCCGGCAAAGCGTCGCCAGACGAGGACCACCGCGACGAGCGCAACGCCGCCCCACAGTGCCCAGGCGGCCGATCGTCGCGTCTCCGGCCGGATCATGACTCTCGACCCTCGACTCAAAATCATCCGGCCACGGCCTGCCGGCGCTCCTCGCCCAGTCCCACGGCCGCACGCAGTTCGCCGGCGCGCTCCGTCAATTCCCAGGTGAAGTCGCGGTCGCTCCGGCCGAAATGCCCGCCGCACGCCGTCTTGCGGAAGATCGGCCGCCTGAGGTCGAGGTATTCGATGATGCCGCGGGGCGTGAGCGGGAACAATTCCCGGACCGCGCCCTCGATGCGGCGTTCGTCGACGGCCGCCGTGCCCTGCGTGGCGACGCGTACGGAAACCGGCTCCGCCACGCCGATGGCATACGCCAGTTGCACCTCGCATTCGCCGGCCAGACCCGCGGCCACCACGTTTTTGGCAATGTGCCGGGCCATGTAGGCGGCGGAGCGATCGACCTTGGTGGCATCTTTGCCGCTGAAGGCCCCGCCGCCGTGCCGACCCCAGCCGCCATAGGTATCGACGATGATCTTCCGCCCGGTCAGCCCCGTGTCCCCGTGCGGTCCGCCGATGATGAACTTCCCGGTGGGGTTGATGTGGTACTTCACGTCGCCCGTCAGGTAGCGCTCCGGGACGGCCCGGCCGACGACTTCGGAAATGACATAGTCGGCGATTTCGCGCTGGCTGACCTGCGGTGTGTGCTGCGTCGAAACGACGACCGCGGCCACGCCGATCGGACGGTTGCCTTCGTAGGCGACCGTCACCTGCGATTTGCTGTCCGGCCGCAGCCAGTCCACCTCGCCGGAGAGCCGAACGTCCTGCAGGCGGTTGATAATGCGGTGCGCAAGCGCGATGGGCAGCGGCATCAATTCGGGCGTCTGATCGCAGGCGTAGCCGAACATCAGCCCCTGGTCGCCCGCCCCGTCCTGGTCCACGCCGAGCGCGATATCGGCGCTCTGCGCGTGCAGGGCGAGGAAGACGCGGCACGAATCGGCATTGAAGCCGACATCGTCGCTGGTGTAGCCGATTTCGCGGATCGAGTCGCGGGCGACGCGGACGTAGTCGACATCGGCGCGGCTGGTAATTTCGCCGGAGAGCACGACCAGATCGGTGGTGCACAGGGTTTCGCAGGCCACGCGCGACAGCGGGTCTTCCGCCAGGAGCGCGTCGAGAATGCCATCGGACACCTGATCGGCCACCTTATCGGGATGGCCCATGCTGACCGATTCGCTGGTGAAGACGTAGCGGGCCATTTTCACCGGTCTCCGGGAGCCGAAAATGAGACAATCGCCGTCCCGCACTGGCGGGATCAAATTGTAAACTGGCATTCTAGGCCGACTTCGACCCGGTCACAACCAAGAGCGCTTGAACTGATCCGTGAAATCCGTGCGATCCGTGGTTGCCCTCATCGGCGTTGAAAGAGCATGGCTGTCGGACGTTCAGCCCGTTCGATGCCGCGTGAGCCAGCCGATTTTTTTGGGAATTGGACTCTCACAAACGGCGTCCGACCGCCTATCCTTATAGACACGAGGTGACTGTCCTGCCTTGGTTGTCCGGTTGGCGCCCGTCGAGCAAACGGCGGCTTTTCCGGCATTTTTTACCGGTTCGCGTCGGTTTCTGTTTGACGCGGTCTTTCAAACACTGTTTGATAGTGGCCCTCGCGAGCCGCAGCGTCCCATTGAAATGGCCCGCTTGGCCCGCGGATGCGCCCATCGATCGACTTCGGAGAGTGACGAGGAAATGACTACAACCACCACCACCACGACCACCGGCGTTCGCCTCCTGCCGAACGCGGAACTCCCGCCCTACACGTATATTCCCGGCAGCGGCACGCCGCATCCCATCCGCGATCCCCGCGGCCACAGCCACAACCAGAAGAGCCGGCCGGTCAAGCCGCTCGATGCCGATTCGTGGGCCGACAACCGCAATTACCTGCTGGCGGTCGACCTGTTCAACCTGGGCTACTACTGGGAGGCCCACGAGGAATGGGAACGGCTGTGGCGGGTCTGCGGGCCCGATTCGCTCGTCGGCCGGTTTCTGAAGGGGCTGGTGAAGCTCTCCGCCGCGGGCGTGAAGGTCCGCGAGAACAGCATCCACGGGGTACGCAGGCATGCGGCCTCGGCGGGCGAAGTCTTCGCGGACGTGGCGGCCGACTCCGGCAGCGATCGCTTCTGCGGCCTGGAATTCACGGCCCTGCAATTCGCCGCCGACCGCGCCGCGCAGCTCAGCTATCGCAAAGACTTGCCGGTGGGCGTGCCGCTGCGGGTCTTCCCGTTCGTCCTCCAGCCGGAGCCGCTGCCCTTCGGTTGAGAGATGCGTGGCCGGGGCAGGGAAAACCAGAGGGCTCCCACAACGGAGGTTCTCGCTCCCGGACGTCGACGCAGCGCGGCGCCAGAACCGGCGATGCCCCGGAATCATGCGACACCATCGTCCGGGGCATCGGTCAAGAGCTTTGGCACGGATTCCGGCGCAGTGCCGCTGGGGTCGCCCAGGCTTTTCACTGGCTTGTCCTGCCCCGGCCACCCCGGTTACGGCTCATTGGGCCAGCAGCTTGTCGATGCCCGCCTGCAGGCCCGCTTCGTCCGTGGCGGCAATCAGAATCGCATTCTTGCCGACGGCGAACGGGCTCCAGACGAAGCTGACCAGCGCCTTGCCGGGGCCGGGATAGTCGGCGTCGGCAACCTGAAGCAACAGGTCGCTGGCCTGTACGATCGCCACGGCCCGGCTGGTCGTGCTGTCGCCCAGCAGAATGAGCTGCCGGTCGGTGGTCCACGCCTCGGGAGGTTGCGGCGGCAACTGGTAGCCGCCCACGTGGCTGGTGAGCGTCGTCCAAGCCCGCGCCCAGCGGCGGCGGAACTCGTCGGTGGTTTTCACTTCGGTCGCTTCGCCGGCGACGACGGAAAGCTGCCGCCGCTCGTCCACGTACAGCACGACGCCCGGCTCGTAACAGGTCTCGACGTCGGCGATCCAGTCGCAATAACCGGCACCGGCGATGGTGACGACGCTGTGCGGACGCCGCCAGTCGGCGACCGGCTGGCCCTCGGCATCGGTGACGCTCGTGGTGCCGTTGTCGGCCGTCGTGAGCGTCACCCGGTGCTCGACTTTCCGGTCGCCGAGATCCGGCTGTGTGCCGGATGCCCCGTAAACCTTCGCATACGGATTCCACACCCGCGGGTAGTGCACCTTGCGGAGCACGTCGGCTTCCGCACGGATGTCGGCATCGATGCCGCGCGCTCTGAGCGACGCCACCAGCTTCTCCGCCAGCGGGCGATGCCTCTCGTCGCCGAGCACGATCGTGAGCGGCGGCTTTTCCTTGAGGAACGCAGCGATCGCTTCGGCGTCGAATATCCGCAGGGGATCGCTGATCGGCTGAGTCGCTATGCCTGCCTGCTGATGCTCGAAACTCGCAATGACCGGACGGACGGGCAGCGGACTCGAGAGTTCTACGGTGTACGTTCCTTGCGACGCGTTCGCTCCCAATGGAAACTGCTCTCGATGAGTATGGCCGGGACCAGTCGCCCGCCAGACCCGGTAGAGCGGCGTGCCGTCGGGCGCTTTGATCGAGAGCGTGAGCGGCCAGCCGGAACCGGCTTCCGGGAGCTCGGCCGCGACTGCCAGACGGGCAGGATCGTTCGACAGGGTCAGTTTCATAACGGTAGGCTCGCGCCGCGCGACGAGAAACAGCTTCATCTCGGCCGGCTCGAACGCGGCGTCGATCTCGGCCTGCGGATCGTCAAGCCGCCGCGTCTTCGACCAGTCGCCGCCTTCGATCACGTACACGACGGCACCCTCCGGCAGTGCGTTCAGGCGGAACTTTGCATGGTGCGGAGCGTAGTTGTAGATGTGATAGCGCTGGGTCTCCGGGATCTCCGGCAGTTCCTCGTGGCCGCTGGCGACCATGATGATTTCTCCGTCGCCGGTGGTGTGGCGTTCGACGAGCAGCTCGGTCGAATCGGTGACGACGATCGGCCGCACGCCCGCCTGTTCGAGAGCGGCCTTCAGCGGGCCGACCGCCTGCCGGACCGGCTCGTCCATGAAGTCGTTGGTCTGGAAAGAACTGGCCTCGCGGAGCGACTTGAAATTTGCCTCCGGCTCTGTGAACCGCACGTTCCAGCGGTACGAGAGGCCCGACAGGTCGAGATCGGCGGTGGCGGCACCGGGGAAGGCGACGCTCGTGCTGCGATCGACGACGATGCGGCCGCCGCCGTCGACAAACGCCTGGATCGCCCGCGTCACGTCGTCCGGCAGCACGTGCGTCTGACCGGCGAGAATCAGCACGCGGTAGTTCTTCAGAATGCCTGAGGGCAGGATCCGCTCGTGCACGATGTGCGCCGGGAACCCCGCCCGCGAGGCGGCGTAATGGGCGGTCAGCACGGTCTCCTTGTAATCGCCGCCCACGTTGTAGGCGTTGATGGGGATCTCCTTCTCCCGCACGGCGGAGTTCTCCGGGAGATCGGTGACGATCCGAGTGATCTTTTCGTCGGCCTGCCGATGGGCCTCCTTCGCCGTGATCTCCTTCTCGCGCATGGCAAGCTCGGTGAAGCTCCACAGCACCGCGACGTCGAGCTTCCCCGGCGTCGCCGCCATCAGTACAGGGCCCATCCGCCGCGCCGGCTCATTTACCGCTGCCAGTTCTTCGGGCGACATGCCGCCGGTGTTCAGCCACCAATTGCTGGTGAGGCCCGCCGCCAGCATGCCGTTGAGGGCTGCCCGGTAGGCGTAGCTTTGTTGCGGCTGCGGCACTCGCTCGGCGAAGAGTTGGCCGTTCATCGCGTGGGCGAGCTTCGACGTGGGGTCGTGCGACTTCTCCAGCATCACGCCGCTGTAGGCGCCGAGCCGGTCGATGCCCCAGTCGACAAAGACGTGCGAAGCCGGGATGTCGTTGACCTCCTGGGCCAGCGGGTCGGTGCCGTCCATGATCGCGTGCGGGGCGTAAAGGTCCGTGCTGAAGACGACGCCGGGCCAGATCGACTTCAGGTCGTCGCGGGCGCGGGCCTGCTGCTGCGCGATGATGCCGCAGCGGATCGTCATGTACTTCAGCCAGTCGTCGGCGGGCCGCGAGGCGGGGTCGTTCGTGAACTTCCAGCCGCGGCTTTCGTACCAGGCGGTTTCGTCCCAGTCGGGAAAGCCGCTGGCCGTGAGGCCCCCGGGCGTCTTGCCCCAGCCGAGGCCCGGCTCGTCGATCGTGCCGACGCTGACGATGTTCCTTTCGTACCGGCGCAGCCGCTGTGCCGTGTGGAAGCTCAACAGCCGCATGGCCTCGGTCATGCTGTCGGCGGCCCAGCTCTTCTGCGAGCCGAAGGGTTTGTGCGTGACGTAGCCGGTCCAGTACATGTAGCAGACGGTGGGGAGATTGGCGGCGACGGCGCGGTCGAAGACGTCGAGGCCCGGGGAGCGGCGGTTGCGCAGGCCTTCCGTCAGCGGCCCCGTCTGATCCGGCTTGAGCTGCCCGAAGCTGAACGCGTTGCCCACCATGAAGTTCGCCCCGGCCGCGCGAAGCTGGTCCTGCGGAATCGTCTGCGAGATCAGAAACGTCGAGTCGACGACCCCGCTGGAAACGACGAGCTCTTTCGTTTCGTCGCCGAGCTTGACGGTGTAGGTTGCAGGCGCCAGCGAATTCGGCGGCACGACGATCGCGACCGTCGAGCCATCGCCCTTGACCGGAAGACGCACCGTCCCCAGCCCCGCGGTCTTCGGCACCAGCTCGATGATTGCTTCCGCGCCCGGCGGCAGCCCCGCGACCGCGAGTTCGATCGGCTCGTCGCAGTAGTAGGCGCTGCGGTTCTGCGGCAGCACGAGCCGCGCGGCCTGGGCCGCCGCCGGGGCGGCGGCAAAGAAGGCGGTCACAGCGAGAGCGAGCAGCAGTCGGAGCATGACGTTTCTTTCAGGGAGGAGCGAGCGGCGCTCTAGTGCTCTGTCACAGCCTGACTTGAGGGTTGACCATTTCGCCGGCGGGCTTGCCCGGCGCTTCGGACGCTTCAAGGAGCGGCCCGCAAGCGGCCCGGCGAAATGTTGCGACCCTAAGATATAGCTGTGACAGAGCACTAGCGGCGCGTCTGCGAATCGGCCGCGGCCTGTTCCAGTCGCAGCCGTTCCTGGCGGTAGCGTTCGGCCATTTCGAGGTCGAAGGCCGGATGCTCGCCGGCGGTGCTGACGCTTCCGTGCCGCGCCCCGCAACGGTAGCAGACGAGCACGTCCTTCATGAGGCTGAACAGCGCGAGGTCCACAAGCGCGAAGCCCATCAGGATGCCCAGCGCAAGCCCGGGATAGTAGTTGAGCCACGCGATCGTGCTGAACAGCGCACCCAGGCCCACGAGCAGCAGTCCCAGCCGCGGCGGAAAGTCTTTCTGCCGCCACAAATCGTCGCAGCCGCACAGCACGCACTCGTGCGGCGGATCGTCGGCTGTTTCAAGGACGCGCAACCAGCCGCACGCGGAGCAGTCGAGCTTCGTGTGCTCGTGCCCGACGGCGGCCGTGCATTGCGGCCTTTGACAATTCGGACAACGCCAGGCGACACGCATGGAAAGCGCAGCAGATGACGATAACTTCCGCAGCCGTCGCGATAGTGGGCACTCGAAGCGAACAGGCCTGAAATGCCGGCGAGAGGCCGCCTCAGTGTTGGAACAGAAACTCCTTGGAGCTTAGCACCGCCCAGCCACGTCTTCCAGCGGCAGGTATCGCTGTTGCCCGCACGCGGTGAGATGGCCTATGCTTTCTTGATCGCACTTCATCCGATCCCGGGAAGTCTCTCGCATGTCGACCGCCACCGATCATTCGCTCCTGAAGAGTGATTGCGCCGAGGAGACGCTGGGAATTGAGTCGTCATTTCCCGTCCTCGTGCGTTTGACCGAGGAGGTCTTTCAGGAACCTGCATCCATTCTCGTCGAATCGGGCGCGGAGTTGCCGGCGATCCGCTATGCCGTGGTCGAGACAACCGCGGAGAACGACTTGAAGGAAGTGGCCCAGCGCCGCCGCGAATGGCACCGCCGCGTGAGGGACTTGCTTGGCGTTCAGTCGCGGAAGGTCCGGCTATCGGTTGATCTGCGGGAATGACTGGTCACGATCTCATTCTGCTGGCCGGCAAATTGACGGCCAATCCTGGACTCGGCGACGCCGAGGCAAGGTTCCGCAGCGCCGTCAGCCGCGCCTACTATGGGGCGTTTCATTTCGCCCGCGCGTTCGTCGAGGAGATGGGAGCGGTCGTTCCGAAGAATGCGACAGGCCACTTCGAGCTCTCGCGTCTGCTTTGGGACACCGCACACGCCGATGCTCAGCAGGCGGCGGACCACCTAGACGACCTGCGACGAGAGCGCAACCGCGCCGACTACGATCAGGACTCGACGCGGTTTCGTAAGCAGGTGAACGCCGTCCAATGCGTGGAACTCGCCGACGACATCCGCAGCGCGATTGATCGCTGCCGTGAAGAGCCTGCACTCTCAGTGATTCGAGCCGCTCTGGGCTCGTTGTGACCTCGAGCGGTTTCGTTCCGCGTATTCCCGGAACACCTCTTCGTGGGGCGTACTGTCTCAGTCACTGGGCGGTTTTGATTCCGCCATCCCTTTCCGCATCAGTGCTGGAACAAAAACTCCTTCGAGTTCAGCACCGCCCA
>JAHWKJ010000716.1 GCA_019347905.1 Planctomycetota bacterium | reverse complement strand
CCCCGCGAGACAGGCCACCGCGAACGCCGCGGACAAGCTGACCGCCGAAAGCGTCGCAATCCGTGTCGCACTCTGCAGGACCGACCAGCGGTGCGTTTCAGGATCTCCGCCGGGACGAGCCAGAAACAGCGGCAGCGCAAAATCCATGCTGCCGTAACGCATGACCGACAGGAAAGCCCAGACGGCGTTCAGCAGCGGCACGACCCCGTACTGCTGCGGTGTGAGCAGGCGCGTCATGATCGGCGAGACCAGCAGCGACACGGCCATTGCCGCCAGGTCGGCGCTCGCGTATGTCAGCATGTTCCGGCGCAGGCTCATGCGGCAGCGGTCCCCTGATGGCCGAGACGAGCGGCGATCTGCTGCATGAAGCCAGGAACGACGGCGTCGCCCCCATGGACGCGGCGGATCCATTCCTGCTGCATCCTCCCCGCGCCGTCGAGATCGATTTCCTCCGCGACGATCCGCGACAGCGCCATTTCGATCTGGTCGACCGTCTGGACGTTCAGCACGGGCGGCGGGGGCCAGCCACGGGAGTGGAACGCCGCGTCGTTGATGAACATCATTACGGGAGTGCCGCAGCTCATGGCCTCGACGGCGGCGGTGCCATAGGTTCCATACCGAAACTGGTCGACGACGAGGTCGGCTGCGGCCATCAGTTCGTAAAGCAGCGGCTTGGAAAAGGTCGTCGTCAGAAAGGTTACGTGGCTGTGCAGATTTCGAGCGGCGACAATGCTTCGCGCGCGGTGATAGTCGTTTCCCCAGCCGGAAAACAGCAGGTGCAATCTGCCCTTCCCGGCAATCCGGCTGAACGCTTCGAGCAGCCGGTCCTGGCCTTTCCAGTAGAAATCGACGCGAGAGGGAACGAGGAGGAAGAAGTCGGCGTCTGGCATCGGCAGACCGAGCGTGCCGAGATGCTCGGCGAGCTGCCGGCGACGTTCGTCGCGGACCGTCCGCCCCAGGCACTGCAGCGGAATCGGCAGATGTCGCACTTCCAGGTGCGAGAGCCGCGAGCTCACGTCGCCGACATGGCCTCCCAGCAACTGCGCGTCGTGCGTGCCGATCCACTCGGCGCGCTCGAGCGCGGCGGCCATGCGGCGGCACAGGAGCGCGTGATGAATCCTCGCGCCGATCGACGCGCCCGGGGCTTTCAGCAGGCCGGCAGCCATCAGCAGGTCTCCGCCGTGCGGCCAGACGACGAACGGCACTTCGGAACGCGCGGCGAGCAGCGTCGGTTCGACGCCGCAGACGAGCAGGGCGTCGCAACGGCGCATGTGCTCGACCACCGCCTGCTGCCAGCGCGAAGGACGGTCGAACAGAAACTGCGGGATCGTTTGCGCGTCTGACTGGCGCGCCGGCGACGCTGGGGCACATTCACCGAGAGGGTCGACCAGCCAGTCGGGTGGCTTCCAGCCGTGCCGCTGCTCGAAATGCCTCCACGCATCCAGCGACCAGCCGGCCGAGGCGGCGGTTTCGCCGAAGCTGAGCGTGCAGCGCACGTCTTCCCACACCGGCTGGCTGAAGGCGTAGCGGTCGCCCTGGTCGCGCAGAAACGCGACGTCGGCGCCCGCCGCCGCCAGCGCCTTGGCGAAGACGTACATGTTGTTGGCCATTCCGCCGTACAGTCCGATTCTCACCGGCAAGGCTCCTTCACCGCGACCACCTCCGTAATCGCCGGCAACCCGTAGAATCGGCGAGGATAGGCCGGCTCGGGGCGCAGCGTTTTCAATCCACCAGACAGGCACGCCGTCCCTTCCGGCCCCGCCTGCTGGAGGGAGAAGCCGGTCTGTGCGAGTTGCTTCCGCAGCCAGCTAAGCGTCACGACGCGCATGCTTGGCCGGCCCAATACGCCGCGGACGACCATCCGCGTCGCCTCGCGCATCAAGGGGATGTTCCAGCTTCGCAGACCGCGGTCGACGATGAGATGCGCGTACCAGCCCACGTTATTTGCATTCAGATACAGCCGCCCGCCCGGACGCAGCACGCGGCGAAACTCCGCCAGCACGGCCGGCATGTTCGTGAACATGAATACGCCGTAGCAGAAGACGCCGTCGAACGTGCCGTCTTCAAAGGGCAACGACTCCAGCCGCGCGCTCTGGAACCGGGGCGCCTTCTCCCCCAGTCCGTGGCCCAGCGCCCGGGCGACGCCGAGCCGGCCGTCGTTGATATCGACGCCGGAAACCCGCCCGTTCAATCTCGCCATGGCATAGGCCCACTGGCCCATGCCGCAGCCGGCGTCGAGCACGTGCTCCAAGCCGGAAAACCCGATGCACTCCAGCCGGCGCACGTAGTAATCGACGGATTTTTGCCCCGCGAACTCCAGCAGCGCGAACTGCCGCTCCGCTGCGCCGAGCTGCTCCCATTCAGGTCCGGAAAGCTCCCAGCCGTTGCGGCGAACGGCTTGCAGTTCCGCAGTCGTCATGTCCAGATCTCCTCCAGGGGCTGGATGGGCACACTCACAGAATGTCTGCCGTGCGCATCGGGGCCGTTGTTGCGCACCCGCAGCGGTTCTCCGCCAAACTGAACGGTGTGCTTGGAATCTTCCGCGCAGTAAAGCGTCAGTCCCTGCGGAGAGAGCGCCCGATCGCCGGGGCGAGCAAAGTCGAGCTGGTGGCGCGCATGCTGGGC
>JAHWKJ010000715.1 GCA_019347905.1 Planctomycetota bacterium | reverse complement strand
GCCGACCAGCGGTTGCACGAGCCGCTGGAGTGCCTCGTTTCCAAAGCGCCGCCGCACGAACGAGCCGAGGCTTTCGTCGCCTGCTTCTCGCCGCCGCGGCAGAAAGCATTCCGCCGCCATCCGCAGCTTGCCGCGCAGGCTGAAAATCGGCGAGCGGAGCACAGGCCAGATGCGGGCGGGCGAAAGCAGCAGGAAACCTTCCGGCACCGGCACCGGCCGCCCGCGGCGAAGCACCAGCGAGCGCCGGAAGCGGTCGTCGGTGGGGATCAGCCGCTCTGCGAGTCCGAGCGCCCGGCAAAGATCGATGGCTTCCGAGCCAGTAGCTTCCGAGCCGGAAGCGTCAGCGCCCGCAGCCGGCTTCTGCGTGATAAACGAATCCGGCCCGGCTTCGACGAGATAACCGTCGAATTCGCGGGTTTCGATCGTGCCGCCGAGACGATCGCCCGCTTCAAGCAGCGAGATTTCCAGCGTCCGCCCGCATTCGTCGGCCAGTTCCAGCAGCCGGTGCGCGGCGGTCAGGCCTGCGATGCCGCCGCCGACCACGACGATCCGCAGCGGCCGACTGTGGCGGGCAGGCTCTGAGGCTTGCGCGCTCACGGGCGGCGCACTCCCGATTCATGAACGATCTCGACCAGCGCTTTCACCATCGCCACGTCGGTCTCCGGCAGCACGCCGTGGCCCAGATTGAAAATGTGTCCCGGCCGGCCGCCCGCCGCATGCAGCACGCGCAAGGTCTGCGCGCGCAGCGTCGGCGGATCCGCCAGCAGCACGACGGGGTCGAGATTCCCCTGCACCGCCACGTCTTCGCCCGCGGCCCGCCACGCGTCGCCCAGATCGATCCGCCAGTCGATGCCCATCACCGCTCCGCCCGCTTCACGCTGCAGCGGCAGGAGCGCCGGATTGCCGGTGAGGAAGTTGATCACCGGCACGTCACGGGGCAACGCGTCGATCAGCGCCTTTGTCCACGGCAGGACGTAGCGGCGGTAATCGCCCGGCGCGAGGCAGCCGGCCCAACTGTCGAACACCTGCACCGCCTGGCAGCCCGCTTCGATCTGGGCGTTCAGATAGCGGGCGAGGCTCGCGACGAGCCGTTCCATCAATGTTTTCCAGGCACCCGCATCGCGGTACATGAGGCCCTTTGTCTTTGCGTAGCTTCGCGACCCGCCGCCCTCGATGGCATATGACGCCAGCGTAAACGGCGCCCCCGCGAACCCCAGCAGCGGGATGTCCGCCGGCAATTCCCGGCGGATGAGCCGCACGGCTTCAAACACGAACTCCAGCGCCGCCACGTCGTCCAGCTCGCGCACGCGATCGACATCGCCGGTTTCGGTGATGGGGTTGTGAATGACCGGCCCTTCGCCGCGGGCGTATTCCAGTTCGAAGCCCATCGGCTCGAGGATCGGCAACAGGTCGGCGAACAGGATCGCGGCATCGACGCCCAGCACCCGCTGAGCCGTCACCGTCACTTCCGCCGCCAGCTCCGGCCGCTTGCACAGCTCGAGGAACGTGACCTTGCTGCGGACGGCCATGTACTCCGGCATGTAGCGGCCGGCCTGCCGCATGATCCACACCGGCGTCGTGTCAACCGGTTCGCGCCGGGCGGCTTTCAGGAAGCGGCAGTCGCGAAGCTCGGGGGACATGGCGGCGTTTTTCGAGAAGGTGACCATCCCAGTTTAGCCGCGACTCGCCAGAGGAGCGCTCTCGTTTAGCCGCGTCCCAGCGGGACGCGCGTCCCGCTGGGACGCGGCTAAACTAACAGTAGTCCGGTCACGGCCACGGCGAATCCGGCGGCGACGCCCACGCGGGCGTTGTCGGTCAGCCGTACGGGCAGCGATTCCGCCACCGCCCCCGCGACGGCCGCCGCGGCCCCGCACGCCAGCGCGGTGGAAAACGGCACCGACGGCCGAGCTTCCAGCCAGTAGGCCCACGCGGCAATCGGCGCCGAAACGGCGACGAATGACAGCGTCCCCGCCCACGATTTGTCCTGGTTCCACGGCAGCCGCCGTCGGCCCAGCAGCTTGCCTCCGATGTACGCCGAGCCATCGCCGAAGGCCAGCACGACGACCACGACCATCGCGAATTCCGCCCGGGCCGGAAACAGCACGAGCACGGCCAGCACCGTCAGTGGGTAGCTGAGCGCCGTCGAGAGGAAATTCTCCTCCCCTTCCCGCCGTACGACACGAGCCAGCGCAATAAACAGCCCAGTCAACAGCACGCAAATCGCCGCCACGATGCCGATCGACGTGGCATCGAGCGGGTCGGGATGCGGCACCGCCGTCAGCACAAACGGCAGGCAGCCCGGCGACATGTGCATGAACTTGCGGCAAACCTCGCCGCTGGAAGCGCGGCGAATCTTTGGCGGGGCAGGCAACTCGGTGACGGTCATAGGCCTGACAGGCGGTGCGGCGGGCAAAACCCCATTATTCCGCCCCCGGCCGGGGGAACGCCAGCCTTACGCGCTGATGTTGTACGATAAGCGGCCGGTTTAGCCGCGTCCCAACGGGACGCGCGGCTCGCGTCCCGTTGGGACGCGGCTAAACGGCGGCAACTAATAAACGACCTTCAGCGACCAAATCGGAGCCGAAAAACGCTATACTGGCGGTTGAGGCGGATCTGTCTGGCCGCT
>JAHWKJ010000003.1 GCA_019347905.1 Planctomycetota bacterium | reverse complement strand
AACCGCCGCCGTGAGAATCGGGGACCTGTTCGCCACGCCCGTTGAAGACAAGATTGAGCCGGTCATCAAGGTCGGCGAACGGGACGACGAACGCAAGCTGGCTGCCGAGATCGGCAGCTACGTCGTCACACCGCTGATTGAGCAGTACCTGGATGACCTGCTGGAGCACTACACGGACACGTTTCTCCAGCGGACTACGGAGATCGGCACTTGGATCTCCGGGTATTTCGGATCGGGCAAATCGCACTTCGCCAAGATCGCCTCGCTGCTGGTGAGCAATCCGATGCTGGCCGGAGTCCCGGCCGCGAAGCGATTCGAGTCCCGTCTCCAGTCCGACGCGCCGCGCCGCGGCTCGATCCTCCGCAGCCTCTCGCGGATCGACCAGTGCGAAACCGGCGTTCTGGCCTTCAACCTCAACACGCTCGCCGACAGCCGGAGCCGGCCGCTGGCCAGCCTGCTGCTCTCACAGTACTACCTGTCGCGCGGATACAGCGGTAACCTGCTCTATGCGCGGGTCATCGAGGCCGAGCTCGATCGGCAGGGCAAGCTCGAGCGGCTGCACCGGGCCGTCGAATCCCGCGCCGGACGAGCCTGGCCGGACATCCAGAAGAACCTCTCGTTTTACCGCTCGCACCTGTACGCTGCGGCGTGCGAAGTCGCTCCCGACGTCTTCCCCTCCTCCGACAGCGTCGATCGCGCGCTGCGCGAGGCCGAGAGCGGCGAGCTGCACAATGTGCGATTCCTGGTGGACACGATCCTCAGCGACATGGAGCAGCGCCAGGCGGAGCGGAAGAAAGCCCAGCGGCTATTGTTCGTCCTCGACGAATCCGGCCAGTGGATCGAAGACGACTCCAGCCGCCTCTCGCAGCTCCAGGCCCTGGTCGAAGACGCCGCCCTGCGGGGCCAGGGCCGCATCTGGATCGTCGTCACGACCCACGGCGACATGGGCTCGATCTACAAGGAAGCCCGCGCGCTGGACAGCGACTTCAAGAAGATCGAAGGCCGGTTCCGCTTCAAGCCAGCCCTCACGACCGAGAATATCGAACTGGTGCTCGAGGACCGGCTGTTCCGCAAGAGCATTGCCGGACACGATGCCGTCGAGGAGCTGTACGAGCGGCGGGGCGGCGTCATTCGCGGCCTGGGTGAACCGGCGAACGTCGCCAGCCGCACGCTCCCCGCCTGCACGAAAGAGAAGTTCGCCACGTATTACCCGTTCTTTCCGTGGCAGGTCCACGTCGTGCCCGAGATCGTCAAGTCGCTCCGCTCCAAGGGCGGCCGCGGCGAGCAGATGTCGGGTTCGACGCGCACGCTGCTGGCCATCACCCAGGACATCCTCCGCGCCGGGCGGCGACGCTACCTCCAGGAGAGCCTGGGAGAACTGGTCAGCTTCGACGAGCTCTACGCGAATCTCGCCGGTGAAGGCGAGATCAGCCCTGACGTGCGCACGGAGCTGCTGCGGCTGAAAGACACCGTGCCCGGCGCGACGCCGCTGACGACCCGGGTCGCCGAGGTCTTGTACCTTATCCGCGAGCTATCGTTCATTCCGCGGACGAGGGACAACATCGCCCGGCTGCTCGTCGAAAGCGCCGATGACGACCTGCCGGCCGTCCTCGCGCGGATCGATCCGGAACTGGAGCGGCTGATTGCGGCCGGGCTGGTGGCCCCTATCGGCGAAGAGTTCGAGTTCCTCACCGGCGAGAAGCGCACGTTCGAAGAAGAAGTCACGACCACCGAGCAGCAGTACATGCTGCAGGACCGCGAGCGGGGGCTTCGCGACAACTTCATTCAGGAGTCAGGCAAGACGCCCTGGCGGCGCTGGCTCGACTCCGACGTGGTGTCGTACCGTGACCACGAGTTCCATTTCAAACTGATGGTTGACGACCATCCTGTGACGGGCACGAAGGGCGACGTGACGCTCAAGCTGTATACGCCGCTGTCCGTCGGGCGCGTGACGCTGGCCGACCTGGAGAACCGCAGCCTGCGCTCGGAAGACCAGAACACGATCTTCTTCCTGTGCGGACGCGTGAACGCGTTCGATCGGGACCTCGCCCGGTTTCTGGCCGTCAAGGAGGTGATCGGCAACTGGAAAGGCGATCCGCGGAAGTCCGAAGAGGCCCGGCAGCTCGCGATGCAGCGCGAAACAGACGATCTGGTCAAACTCGAACGCCGCGTGGTCGAAGGTCTCAAGGAGGGCCTGCGCACGGGACACCTCGTGTTCCAGGGGATGAGCCGGCTGCTCGGGCTGAAGCCCGGCCAGACCTCCGGCGGCGCCCTGCGCGGCGGGATGGCCGCCTGCTGGCCCGCGCTGTATCCCCGGTTCGAGAAAGTCCCGGTCCGCATCACGCACGAGCAGAAAGCTATTCAGGACGTCCTCGCCGGCCAGACCGACACGACCCGCGAACTCGCGGCGCTCAGGCTGTTCGATAAGGCCGGCAAAGTGGACCTGCACGCGCCCCTGCTCGATGCCATCCGCATCCAGCTTGCCACCGCACAGAAGGACGGCAAGCGCGTTCACGGTAAGGACCTGCTGGAGACGCTGTGCGGGATCGGCTACGGCTGGGATCCCAACGCGGTCCGCGTTGGCGTGGCGGCGCTCGTCCGAGGCGGTAACGTGAAGCTCTCGATCGGCCAGAAGGAGTACTCGAACCCCGCCGACCGCGACGTCGTCGACGCGCTCCGCGTCGCCCGCAATTTCGACCGCACGCAGCTCATTCTGGAGGAGGGCGAGGTCGATCCCGAGGTCCTCACCGAGACCCGAAAGTTCCTGATGAAGCTGGCCCGCACCCGCAACATCGACGAGACTCCCGCCGCCCTGGCCGCCGCCGCCGACCAGCTCGGACGCGACGTGCTCGCCCAGGCGGAAGCCGTGAGGCTGTGGACGGCCGGTTCCGGGATGCCGCTGCCGGCCGCTTTCAGCGAGGGTCACGACGCCTGGAACATCGTCCTCGAGCTGACAAACCCCGTCCATCGCGTCAACGAGATCCACACCCGGCAGGACACGCTCGCGGTCGGCCGCGAGGCCATCCAGCGGCACGCCCGGTTCCGGCAGCAGCACGCGATTCTCTTCAAAGACTTAAGCGACTTCGTCGCGCATCTCGAAGCGGTCGAGCACCGGCTTGACGCCGCATCGCCCCTGGCGAAGCTGCTCGGCGACTATCGCGCGGCACGGGCGGCCGCCTCTTTCGCCGAAAGCGATGTGTGGAATGCCTTGGAGAGTCGCAAGGCCCAGGCGCAGCTCGAACTGGCTCCCGTGCTCGATTCCTGGCGATGTGAGGCGCGCGGGATCCTCGACCAGGTGCTGGAGCGGCTGCCAGGTGAGCTGGCCGAGCGACAGCTCGATGCGACCCTGGAGTCGAATCTGGCCCAGCCGCTGCGGAACCTGCGCGAGCAGCTCGACAGCGCAACCCTGCCCGCGCAGGTCGCGGCATTTCCCGATCAGGCCCGGCAGCTCGTAGTGCAGCTTGGCCGCCGGATTGCCGAGCACGCCGCCCGCCGCGCGCAGACCACCACAGGCAGCGGGACGACGCCCGGCGAAGGCGCACGGCCTTCGCGCCAGGTCTGCACCGTCCGCATGACCGACGTGGCCACGGTCACGCGCGTGTCCACGCTCGATGAGTGGCAGCAGCTCAACCGCAAGCTCGACGAGCACGTGTGCCGGCTCCTCGGCGGCGGCTGTGACGTGGAACTTCGTTGAACGACACCCGACTGCCATGACGCCCGCAGAACGCAAACTCCTCAAGGCCATCGTCCTCGAACTGCGGCACCTGCTCGAAGGCCGCTACGACCGCGACGGGAACTGGCAGCCGGGCGACCTGGAGCAGCGGCTGGCCGGGCTGGGCGTTCGCCGCGACCGCGAGCCGGTGCCGAGCGACGAGCTGCCGCAGCACATCTCCGCCGAGGACCGCCGGGCCCGCACAGTGGTCGATGCGTACCTGGCCGTCCGCCGTGAGGCCGGCGTCGAGCGTGCCGAGGCGATCGGCGAGTTCCTCCGCGAGACGGCCTATACCTGGGCCAATCGCCTGTTGGCGCTGCGGTGCATGGAAGCGCGGGGGCTGATCGACGAGGTGATCCTCCAGAAGGATGTCTACGGCGGGCGCTCGCTGGAGCACCACCGGCTGGCGCAGCGGCGACCCGAGATGTGTGCGGGCGAGGACGAGGGCCGCTTCGCGCTCCTGGACCAGGTGTTTCGCGAGCGGGCGCGTCAGCTTCCGCTGCTGTTCGAAGCCGAGGCGGCGGGCGTGGCGCTGCGGCCGTCGCCCGCGGCGCTCCTGGACTGCTTCGGCCTGGTGAGCCTCCATCCCGTGACGCTGCAGAAGTACCGCATCCGCCCGGCGGCCGAGCCGGAGCCGCGCGGCGCGACCCAGGAGAACGAGCCGCACGGGGGTGCCCCGGACGGGCCGGACGCGACGGTCACGTCAGCCGGCCCGGCCGGACTGTTCAGCGCTCCGATGCGCTGGGCTGGGCCTACCAGTACTGGAACACCGAGGAGAAGGACCGCGTCTTCGAGAGAGTCCGCACGAAGAAGGGGGCGAAGATCGAAGGCGCCGATATCGTGCCCGCCACGCAGCTCTACACCGAAAGCTACATGGTCCGGTTCCTCGTGCAGAACTCGCTGGGCGCGACGTGGATGGGCATGCACCCCGAGTCGAAGCTGTGCGACGAATGGGAGTACTACGTCCGCGACGCCGACCGGGCGCCGGTCGAACACAAATCAGTCCGGGAGATCACGTTCCTCGACCCGGCTTGCGGCTCGGGGCACTTTCTGCTGGAGGCATTCGACCTGTTCTATGCGATGTACGAGGAAGAAGGTGAGCTGACCGAACCAGACGCAATCTGCGACGCGATCCTGACGCGGAACCTGTACGGCATCGACATCGACCCGCGGAGCGTGCAGATCGCCGAGGTCGCACTGTGGATGAAGGCCGCCGAGCGGGCGTTCGACTACGCCGGCGCGGCGACGAACCTCGTTGCGGCCACCGCCAGCCACTTGAAGGGGCCGGCGTGGGAGGAGTTTCTGGCCGGGTTCGAGAAGGAGCCGTCTGTCGCACGTGTCCTGCGGAAGTTCGCTCAGACGATGGAGCATATCGACGAGATCGGCAGCCTGGCCCGGCCGGCGCAGGACCTCCGCGAGATCATCCGCGAGGAGCACGCGACTTGGGAGCGTCAGGTCCGCGAATAACGGGAGGCCAATTACCTCTTCCCCGAGTTTCGCGAGGACGCATTGCGCGGCCAGTTGCCGTTCCACGAGATTTCTGACGAAGGGTTTGGCGACCGGCTCTTTTACCGCGCGAAGGCAGCCATCGACGCCTTCACTGAGCGGGCGCGCGAATCGGGCGAGTTTCTGGATCAATTGCTCGGCGCTGAAACTCGCGCTGGCTTCCGGCTGGTAGACCTGCTCAGCCAGCGCTACGACGTGGTGGCCGCCAATCCGCCGTACATGGGCAGCAAGAACATGGGGCCAGCGCTCAAGAAGTACGTCGAGCGGAACTTCAAGCCCGCCAAGCGGGATATGTACGCCGCATTCATTCTCCGCAATCTGGAACTCGCTGCCGGGGGCGGCCGGGTGGCAATGGTGACCCAGCAGTCGTGGATGTTCCTTCGTGCGTTCGCCCAATTGAGAATTGTCAATCACCATGCCTCTCAGCCAACGAGATGTGATTCGTTTCGTGGTCTGGTCGTCGACACTTCCCTAGAAACCCTCGTGCATCTCGGACGATACGCCTTTTCGGAGATTGGCAATGCAGCCGTTGCGCCACTGCTCTTCACGCTGGGCATGCAACCGCCATCCACTCTGCATAGGCTCTGGGCATGTCGGCTAGCTTCCCCTCGAGTTTGTGACGAACAATCCTCTCTACTTCGTCAGGCAATCTCCGGTAACTTCGAAGCAGCCGTTTCACATCCTGCTCAAAGTGACTTCGTGGGCATTCCCAGCGCTCCACTTGTGTACTACTTGCGCGAGGACTTCTTTGCGTTGCTAAAGCAGGACAAGCGTCTTGGCAATTTCGCGTCCATTCGCCAAGGGCTTGCAACGGCTGATAAGGAGCGATTCATACGCACAGTCTGGGAAGCAGGTCATACCGACCGATGGCGACCTGCAGCCCACGGAGGTGGCTACTCGCGATGGTGGGGACCAAACACGTTTACAGTCGAGTGGGAGTATAACGGCGCGCGCGTCAAAGCATTTCCCCCGAGCGTTGTCCGTAATGAACAATTCTACGGCCGCTCAGGATATTGGTATGCCCAGGTCGCATCAGGGTCTCTGGGATTACGATATTTATATCCCGGCAGTATCTTCACAAACATCAGCAGTGGAGTTTTCCCGTTATTCAATTCTTCATTAGTTACATCGGCCACTGCCGCATTTCTTAACTCGCGCGTTGCTACCTATCTTCTTCGGTCGCTCAGCCAGAAGATCGTCTTCTCGGAAGGCTATCCGCCCTTACTCCCTTGGCCCTCGCATCTTGGCTGCCAACCGCTCGTAACCACTGCCCGCGAATGCAAGGCGTGTGAAATCAGCTGCCGCGAAATGACTGACATCACGTTCGAATGCGCAACGCCATTTAGGCAAGAGCTCACTCTTCGTTTGGCGTGCATTAGCGCTTTGCGTCACACTGTCGCGGCCTGTCTTGAGCGAGCTGTTGTTAGCTCGTTCCAACTCAATGAAGCTGCTATTATGGAGGTCACTTACGAGACTGGGACACCTTCCGGTTGGTATCCGTTGCTCACTTCGTACGACCAACCACCGTCGCTTGGCGATTCAATCAGGCTCCCGGAAGACGCACTCGCAAGGCTCATCGACCACTCACGATGTACGTTAGAACGTGCAGAGCTTGATTTGCTTCGCTCTCATTTGAGAACGCACTTCGGTGCCGGGCCCCTTGGCAGATCCCAACCTGAGCCTGACCAGTCAGTCAATGAAGATGAAGATGAAGGTGAGGCATTAGCTGTCGGTGCGCGGATTGCTATACCACCGGACTCATTTCTTGAAGAACTGTCACAGCGACTAGAGATCCATCCAATCTCCGTCTACTGGCTCCTCAAGGAAGGGATCGAAACCGAAGGCTGGCGCTGCCTTCCCGAGGAACGCCGGCTGTGGGCCGACCGCATCACTGTCACGGTACTTCGCCTGCTCGGCCACTGCTGGCCCAAACAGATCGAAGCCGGCGAACCGGTCCCCGACTGGGCCGACCCGGACGGCATCATCCCGCTCACCCCATTCGCCAACGAATCGACCCTGGATGAGCGAGTCCAGGAGCGGCTGAGGGCTGAGGAGATCGACGCCGGCGACTTTGCCGAAGTCATGGGCAAGCTGCTCGATGCCTGGCTCGCCATCGAATTCTTCAAGCAGCACGCGAGCCAGTTCAAGAAGCGCCCCATCGCCTGGCAGATTCAGTCGGGAACGTTCACCGCTCGCCGAGCAGCCGCGTTCGCCTGCCTGGCCTATTATCACCGGCTCGACGGCGACCTGCTGCCCAAGATCCGCACGCAGTACGTGGGGGTCCTGCGGCAACGGCACGAGACCGAGCTGCGGGGTGTCCTCGCCGTCCCCGCCGAAGTCCGCAGCGACCGCCAGGAGGGCCGCCGGCTGGAGCTGCTGGAGACACTCGAGGAGCTCAAAGCGCTCGACACGAAGCTGGCCGACGTGATCGATTGCGGCTTCGGTCCCGAAAAGCTCCAGGGGACGCTCCGGCAGTACGCCATCGATGACGCCTGCCTGGCGCTCAAGGCCCACTGGCTGCGGCGGCTGAGCGAGACGGTCAGGCGCAACGTCCTCGACGAGTGGCTGTGGGCCGCCGCCCGCGCGGACCTGCACCCGGACCTCGGCTCGTGGATCGCCGAGGCCTGTGAGCGGCTCGACCACCACTGCGCCGCCGTCGGCCCAAAGCCGCCCAAAGCCGCGGCACTGCCCGAAGAGCCGACGGCGGCCGACTTGGCGCCGATCATCTGCCGCGAGGCCAAGGCGATGGTCGAAGGCGCGCTTGAAGGGTCTTGCGACGTCTGGTGGAAGCGGTTCGACGCGACAGTGCTGGCCCCAATCAAGGCCGACATCAAGGCCCGCAAGGCGGACCTGGCCGACTGCGAGGCCGAAATCTCGACCGACCCGCCGCCGCCCCGGCAGGAGCTGAACGAGCTCAAGCTCCGCTCGAAGGAGCTGAAGGCCGAGATCTGCGATCTGAACCGCCAGGTCCGCGACCGGACCGCCCGGGCGAAGGGCGTGCGCAACGAGATCGAGTCCTGGTCGTGCGCCGAGGCGGCCGGCTGGGAGCCGTGGCTCGCGGAGCAGCCACTCTACGACGAGGTCGCCAGCCTCGACGGCCGCCGACCGCCGCCGCAGACGGTTTCGGAGTTCGTCCGCCAGGAATCGGCCTATGTCCCGGACATCAACGACGGCGTCCGGGTGAACATTGCCCCGCTCCAGAAGGCCGGCGTGTTGGCGGCCGACGTTCTGAACCGCAGAGATGTGGATAAGGCGATCGCCGACCGCGCCGAATGGCGCGCCGATGAGCGGCGCTGGGTGCGGGAGGGCAAGCTGCCGCGGCCGGGATGGTGGCCGGAGATTGAACAAAGAGCGCCGAGGTTTGCTCTTCCGCAAGAGCAGCGGCGGCCGTTTGGTGAGCCGGCACTCTATCCGGCCGCTGTTCTGATTGCGATGCTGCGGAACAGCGATGGATCGAGCGATCTCATGCGCCTCGTGCGCGCGTACTCGCTTCTGGTGTCGCGTCAGCAGCTCGTTGACCGGGCGCCGCGGGACCTGAAGAACCTCGCCGTCGCTTGGGCTGCGTCGTTCTGTGAGTCGCCTGCCGCGGGGTACTTTCGCGAAACAATCCTCGATCTCCTCAATCGTGAGCGGCTGGACCACGCACGCCTCCGAGATGGGGTGGCGGTTCTGATAAATGCCGATCGAATTCGTCCCAGCGACCCGTGGCTGATCGCCGATGCTCAGCTCGCGCTGGCCGTTGTGGACTCATTGCCCGAGGTCGCTGCCGAGGAGCTTGGAACCCAGGAGGACAGGCAGGCGGTCCGACTGCTGATCGCAGGATGACGAGATGGAGAAACAGCTTCGGCTCATCGAAATGGATGCCGATACGCGGATCATCCCGGATCCCCACCGGAGATCACCGGCGGTCTGGATTCAGGAACTGCGGGTTCTGCGCGAACTCAGCGACGCGGAGGAACACCTGGTCCGGCGGGTTGTTTTGCACCGGGGCATGAACATCCTGTGGGCAAAACCCGCCGACGGCGAAACCGAAGGTACTGGGCTGTTTGAAGACAGTCTCTCCGGTCATGCGGCCGGAAAGACAACGTTCTGCAGGTTCCTGCGACACATTCTCGGCGAGGCGCATTTCGGCGACGAGCTTCTGCGGGCCGAGGTCCGGGTCCGATTTCCACGCGGCTGGGTTGTCGCGCATGTATTCATCGATGATGACCCATGGGTCGTTTGCCGTCCCTTCGCGGTCGGCGCGCACCCGTTCGCACTCCGGACCTCAATCATCGCCGAGGCACTGGATCCCGATGCTCAGCGGCTGGATTTCGATAAGTACCTCGATGCGCTGGCGAGTGCTGCGTTGCGAGATCTCCCCGTGAGGCAGTTTTCAGCCTCGCGCGGTCCAATCCTGTGGGATCACGTGCTGCCATGGATTGCGCGGGACCAGGAATGCCACTTCGATCGGCTGATCGAATGGCGAGATGCCTCAACCGATTCCCGATCGCCGCAACTGGATGCAACAGAGCGGCACCTGCTGCTGCGAGCTCTGCTGAAGCTTGTATCCGACGAAGAGGATCGGGAGCGACGAGAGAACGAGGAGCGTCTCAGTCGACGGAAAGCCATTCGAGCTGAGCTTCCGAAACTGGCACACCAGTCTCAGGTCGACCGAGAGCGGCTGCGTGTTGAGCTAGGCGGCGAACTGCCGCCGGTCGAGGACGGGTTGTTTCGGGAAGCGTGTGACAACGCCATTGAGGAACTCGCCACCGCACTCCGGGCGCAGCAACGCGACGAAGTCGGTGAGCCAGCGATTCGTGCTTTGGAGGGTGCACTGGAGACTGCCATACGAGAGGAGGGAGCACAGGCGGCAGTTGTCCGAAACATCACGCGGGAACTCGAGGATAAGCGCGCGGAACTGCAAAGCTTGCGCGGGACCATCACCGAGGCGCAGCGCCTGGCATTCAAGGAGAGTCTCGGACCGTCATCCGGTTTCTGTAACGTTCCGGTGGATGTGGCCCGTGAGGCGGGATGCCCCGTGGTGAGTTCCCGCCCTGCGCAGTTCGTCCAAGCTTATGCCGAGAAGGGCCTGGACGAGCGGGCGGAGATGGTTGAGCGGATCCTTCGTTCCCTTGAGGGTCGTCTCCGCGAGGAGCAGGCCGAGCTGACATCGCGATCACGGGAGACGCAGGCAGCCAGGTATGCGGTTGCGACGGCACGACGGACTCAGAAAGAGACGATTCGTCATGCGACAGGGCTGGAAGCCCACATTTCGAACCTGCGACGGCTGGCTGGCTACGTCGCGTCGGCACGCACAGACGAAGAACAGCTCAAGGCTGAGGATTTGCAGCTCGAAGCTGCGATTGGACGGTCGAATCGCCGGCAAGAGGAGCTGCGCATGGCGGCTACTCAGGCCATGCGAGCGTTCTCGGAAAAGTTCGACTATTTCATTTGCGCCCTGCTCGGACGCGAAGTCGTAGGCCGGGCATCGTTCTCGGGGCGCGACATCGGCCTGACCGTATTCTGTCGCGGTGAGCGCCGTAGCTCCGCAATCCGCATCGTCAAGAATCTTGCCTTCGATCTGACGGCGTTGGTAAGAAGCATTGAGGGTTACGGCTGCCATCCGCGGATTCTCATCCACGACGGGCCGCGGGCTTCCGACATGTCCGCGGACCTTTACCGCAAATTGTTCCGGCTGGTGCGTATGATTGAAGGCTGCGGCGGCGAAGGGACCGAGCCGGCCTTTCAGTACATCGTGACAACGACGGAACCGCCGGCGGTCGAGTTGCAGCGGCCGCCATGGCTCCTGGACCCCGTGCTGGATGCGGCGATCCCGGAGAAGCGATTCCTGGGAGTGGATCTGTAACGCACTTTGGGGCGTCAGAAGCGCTGCCGCGGATGGCACCAAGGGAGGATTGAAGATGAAGATCATCCAGCTCGAAGTCGAAGGGTTCCGCTCACTCAAGTCACAGACGTGGCGGCCCGGCGACCTGAATGTTGTCATTGGCCCGAACGCCAGCGGCAAGTCTAATCTGCTGCGCGTCCTGGAGATGCTGAGCACCGCGGCCGCCGGGAGACTCGGCTCGTATATTCAGCAGGAAGGCGGCATGGGCCCGCTGGTCTGGGACGGGCAGGCCCGAGAGATTCGCATCCGAGCCAGGATGACGCCGCTCCCGCCGTACACCGATCCAGCCACGGATGCCCTGACGTACGAAATCGCGATCGCACAACTCGGCGTCTCCAGCGCCTTCCGGATTGAGCATGAGCTTCTCGGAAACTTTGCTCGCGTCGAAAGCGGCGAGATGACCGAGCCGTTCAAGTTGCTTGAGCGACATCCGGGCCACGCAGTCGTGTATTCAACGAAGGCGCAGCGATTCGAGTCCGTTCCGACGACGACGACTACGACAACTCCAGAACCCGCACGTGGTCAGGCCATCTCAGCAGCGGCGGAGTCCCTTCCGGAAGGTGAGACGCTGCTGTCGTTCGCTTCGGGCCCGTTTGCCGCGAACCGTTTCGTCGCCGCGTTTCAGCAGGAGATCGCCGCGTGGAAGATCCACCACGATTTTCAGACGCATCGGCAGGCTTCCATCCGCGCCCCGCAGGTCACGCGTGCGGAATCGCAGGTGAGTGCCGATGGCCAGAACCTCATCTCCGTATTGCACAGCCTGTATACCGGCAGTCGCGATTTCAAACAGGAAGTCAACACGGCGATGCAATCCGCGTTCGGCGACGACTTCGAAGAGCTCGTCTTTCCACCGGCGGCCGACCAGCGGATCCAACTGCGGATCCGCTGGCGCAGCCTGCAGCGCGAGCAGTCGGCTGGGGATCTCTCGGATGGCACGCTCCGGTTTCTGTTTCTGCTCGCTGTGCTCGCTAACCCTTCGCCGCCGCCGTTGATCGCGATCGACGAGCCGGAGACCGGGCTGCATCCTTCGATGTTGCCGATCGTGGCGGAATACGCCCGCGATGCGTCCCAGCGTGCGCAGGTTATTCTCACGACGCATTCGCCGGAGCTGCTCGACGCTTTCGAGGGTGAGTCGCCGACGACAACGGTTGTCGAGTGGCGGAATGGCCAGACGGAGCTGCGGGTGCTTTCGGGAGATGAGGTGGATTACTGGCTTCAGCAGTACACGCTGGGCGAGCTCTACCGGTCGAAAGAACTGGAGGCGATGGTGTGAAGTTCGTGATGCTCGCCGAGGGCCGAACCGAGAAGGAGTCGGCGGCCGGATTCCTGAAGCGGTGGCTCGATCCGCGATTGAGCCAACCGGTCGGGATCCAGATGGTTCACTTCGAAGGGTATTCTGAGCTGGCCCGAAAGATGGCGGATCGGGCTCGCATGCATCTGGACGGTCCGCGGCAAACGGAGATCATTGCGGTCGTCGCCCTGCTGGACCTGTACGGACCGAACTTCTATCCGCAGCACATCACCGGGGCGCAGGACAGATATGACTGGGCCGTGGCGCACTTTACAGAGGCCCTGGGGCTCGAACGATTCCGGATGTTTTTCGCCGTGCACGAGTTCGAGGCCTGGCTCCTGAGCCAGCCGGAGATCTTCCCCCGCGCCGTCCAGGATACGTTCCCGAAGAAGATCGCCCTGCCGGAGACGATCAACTTCGACGAGCCTCCGGCGAAACTTCTGGATCGGATCTACCGCCAGGCAACTCGGCGGAGCTACAAGAAGACAACCTACGGTAAGCAGTTGTTCGCGAAACTCGACCCGAACGTTGCGGCAGACAAGTGCCCTTATCTGAGAGCGATGCTCGCGGAGCTTCTTGAACTGGCAAAGGCGGCGGGGCTTTGACGGCGTTCGCCTCGTGAAGACACCCTGATGAGTACGGCGTCGACCACCTTTCGGAGCTGGCTCTGTGCGACGATCGGCGAAGTCCTCGGCCGCCAGTCGGCCCCACCGCCGCTCCTCGTATGGTGTGATCCCGATCGCGAATGGCTCGAGCTGCTGCGAATGGCAGCGGAAGCCAACGCGTTTGAATTGTGGGCACCGGCGTCGTGCCATGAGGCCGAGCACGAGTTGATCGTTCGGGACCGGTTCTATCGCACGCCGCCGGCGCCGCGCGTCGTCTGGCTGCCGGTGGCGCGCGAGGGGATCACGTGGTTCAAACCGTTCGAGTTGCAGGCCGAGGAAGTCTGGCAGCGCCCGCTGCTCGACGCCCTGCGGGAATACGGCGTCGACGTCTCGCGGGATGACGAGGGCCAGCTTGATGGGCTGCTCGCGGCACAGGCGCGGGAATGGTTCGACAAACCGCGCGAGACCTGGAAGGAGCTTACACCGGCGAATGCCAAAGGCACGCTGGTTGGCGATCACCGGATGCTCGACGTGCTGGCCGGGCCGGAAGGAGAGTTCGAGCGGCTCCGGGCGGAAGGGCGGTTCGATTTCTTCGTCCGCCGTGCGACCGAGGATTTCGGTTTCCCCGATCCCGCCGGCCAATCAGAAAGATCGTGGCGGATTGCAGCGACGGCGTGTGTGTTGTGTACCGACGCCAGTGACGGCTCGCCTCGGGAGCCGCTCCGCGAGCCGGAGAAGATCATCCCGCCCGGGCTGGCGCGGCAGCGGGCGCTGAACCTGCTGAAGCAGTGGCAGCATTACGTGACGTATCTTGCCAGCTTCGAGGAACTTGTCCCGGAAGCCGAGAGAACGACGGGGCTGGTGTATTGGGCGCGGAACCTGTCCGCGCCGCCGCGGTCCCGGAGCTCGCGGATCGTCGAGCAGACGTTGTTCGACCAGGCGGTCGATCAGCTCGAGCGACTGGAGGACGTGGACGCGCTGGCACGCGGCGCTCAGACCTTCAAGGAGCGAGAGAGCGGCTTCTGGGGCCGGCTGGCCGCCCGGCCCGTGGGCTGGCGGTTCCTGTGCGAGCTGGCCGGAGCTGCCGCCCTGATCGTCGAGAACGGCGGCGTGGAGGAGGCGTGGAAGTCGGTCCGGCACGCCATCGACTGGTACGTTGCGCAGGGCTGGCGGCTCGATGAGGCCGGCGAGCGGCTGTTCGTCGAAGAACCCGAGCTGCCGCAGCAGCTTGTCCGGCTCCGCGCCCGGCTGCGGCGGGGCTATCTGCGGACGATGGACCGCGTCGGCCGGGCGCATTCAGAGCTGCTGGCACGTGAGCCGGACAAGCTGTTTGAGCTGCCCACGGCGGGTGAGCTGCTGCTGGGAGAGCTGGAACAGCAGATCGTGCCGACGGCCATTCTGTTCGTCGACGCCTGCCGATTCGAGCTCGGCCAGCGGTTGTCGGGACTGCTGAATCAGGGCGAGCCGGCGCGGCGGGCGAGCGTCTCGGCCGCCGTGGCACCGGTCCCGACGATCACGCCCCTGGGCATGTCGTTCGCGTTGCCCATCCAGCGCGAGAAGCTCGCGGTGGCGCTGTCGGCCGACGGCAAGTCGTTTTCAGTAACGGCCGCCGGCTTTGACGGCGACCTGGGGCGCGCCGACAAACGGCGGAGCTGGCTGAAGGAGACCCTGGAGATCCGGGACTGGCTCAAGATCGAGGAGGTGCTGGACGGCAGCAGCCTGAAGAGGGCCTCCGCCAGGCGGCGAGTGATTGCCGTGCACGGGAACGAACTCGACAGCCATGACGGCCGGCTGGAGCTCACCGGTGCCGACGATCACTTGAGCCGGTACGTACAGGCGATTCACCGCTTGCGCGACGCAGGCTTCCATCGCGTAATCGTCGTCAGCGACCACGGGTTCTTCCACTGGCAGCCGGACGAGCACGATATCGAGGAGGAGCTGCCCACAGGCGAGGTGCTGTGGACGCATCGCCGCGCCGTGGTCGGCCGAAACCTGTCGCACGCGACGGCGGTGCGGCTGCGTGTCCCCTGCTCGGATCTGCAGGTCGTGGTGCCCCGCGGCACGAACGCCTTCCGCACGTATGGGTCGTTAGGGTTTTTTCACGGCGGGGCGACGCTGCAGGAGGCGATCGTGCCGGTCGTCGTCGCGACGTGGCCCGCGAAGGCGCGAAAGATCGGCGTCGTGCTCAAGCCGGTCGGGCACATCACCAGCGAGGCACCGCGAGTCGAAGTCCAGGCGGCCGCCGACCAGCGGACGATGTTCGGAGCGGAAAGCAACCTGCTGGCGCGGCGGGTCCTGGTGAAAGTGAAGGATCCAGCCGCCGGAAAACTCGTCTTCAGGCACACCGATCCCGTACTCGTCGAGCCTGACACGACTGCGAAAGCCGTTCCCCTCGTGCTCGTGGAGCCTCGGCCGGATCTTCCCTACGGCACATCACTTGTCATCGAGGTTCAGGATGCCGACGATGAACAACTGCTGACGCGAGAAGAGGTCATCCTGAAGATCGAGATCAGCGACTGGTGATCGGCGGAGAGGCTCGACATGTCGAGTGGTGCAGAGCCAGGCTGGGTCGATGCGCTCGACCGCAAGCTGATCCAGCACTTTCCCGGCCGCGTGGTCCGCAAGGATCTCGTGCAGCGGCTGAAGGTCGGCTTCAGCATTCCGGTGTACGTCCTGGAATACCTGCTGGGGAAGTACTGCTCGACGACTGATGACAACCAGATTGACGCAGGCGTGGCGAGCGTTAAGGACATGATTCGGGAGCGGATCGTCCGCTCCGACCAGAACGAGCTGGTCAAGGCCCGGCTGCAGCGCTACCGGTCGATGAAGATGATCGACCTGGTCACCGTCACCTTTGACGAGAAGGACCAAGGCGGCAAGTACTGGGCCCGGTTCGCGACGTCCGGACTCGACAAGGTGCACATCGACGAACGCGTCGTCTACACCTACGAACGCACATTGACCGGTGGCGTCTGGGCCAACCTGGAGCTGGCGTTCGACGAGACGATCGTCCACGGCGGCGTCACGCGTCCGTTCGTGCTCAAACGCATGCAGCCGATCCAGATTGCCAGCGCGGATCTCGGCGAGTTCGTCGAGGCTCGCCGCCACTTCTCGCGCGAGGAGTGGGTGAACGTGCTCTTGCGGACGATCGGCTACGAGCCGACGCAGGCGGCCCTGAGCTGGCGGCGCAAGCTCTTGTATCTGCTCCGCCTCGTTCCGCTGGTGGAACGGAACTACAACTTGGTCGAACTCGGGCCGAAGGAGACGGGAAAATCCTTCGTGTACCGAGAGGTGTCGCCGTACGTCGTCCTGTTGTCCGGGGGGCAGGGGAGCGTCACCGATCTGTTCGGGTGGAAAAACCGCCGGGACAAGCCGGGGCTGGTCGTCAAGTACGACGTCGTCGCCTTCGACGAGATCGCCGGCCCAAATTTCAAATCGGCGAACGACAAGGACATGTACAAGGGCTACATGGAGCAGGGCTCGTTCTCGCGCGGCGACGACAAGGGCACGATCTCGGCTGAGGCGGGAATCGTCTTCGGCGGCAACACGCACGGCGACGTGGAAACGCTCGTGGAGACTTCGCACCTCTTCGCGCCGCTACCGGAGACGATCCGCGACGACGACGCGTTCCATGACCGCTGGCACGCGTACCTGCCGGGCTGGGAGATGCCAAAGCTGACGCCGGAACTTTTCACGTCGCACCTCGGCTTCATCGCCGACTACATCGCCGAGATCCTTCACAACGAGCTTCGCCCGCTGAACTACACGGATCTGTACGAGCGGCACTTCGCCTTCGGACAGCATGTCGGCCATCGTGACCGGAAAGCCGTGATGCGGACGGTCTCGGGGCTCGTCAAGTTGATCCATCCCGACGGCGAGGTCAGGCGGGAAGAGTTGTGCGAGTACCTCACGTTTGCGCTGGAAATGCGGCGACGGGTGAAGGAGCAACTTCGGCGCATCAACCCCGGGGAATTCCGGACAGCGGACCTGACTTTCGTGGATAAGTCGAGCGGCGAGGAACTCTCCGTCCGCTGCCCGGAGCACATCGAATCGTCGGTCCCGCTCGAGGGAATATCAGGTCGGGCGGCGGCGGTCGAGCACGTGTCCGGCGGCGTCAGCAACGAAGTCTTTCGTGGATACGAACTGCTGAAACTCCTCCAGGCCGGCGGCATGGCGGAGGCCTGGATGGCCCGCAGCCGGGAGTCTGGCGAGACGGTGTTCCTGAAGCGGGTTCGCAGCCGCTCCACCGATAAAGCGGCCTTGGAGCGCGAAGCGCGGATCTACGAGAAGCTCATGCGCGCGGAGACCACGCGCGTGCTGAAGGTGCTCGATTTTCTGCGTGACGACGACTATTTCGCCTTGGTCACCGAGTACGCCGACGGTGGCGACCTCCAGAGCTATGTCGAAGAACAGCACGGTTCAGGCGTGTCCGTCACGGAAGCGAAACAAATCGGCTTGGAGATCGCGGAAGCGGTCCGTGAGCTGCACGGCCATGCAATCGTGCATCGCGATCTGAAGCCGCAGAACGTGCTCGCGCTGCACGGTCGCTGGAAGCTGGCTGATTTCGGCATTTCTAAGAACTTGGGGCGAATGATGACGCAGCGGACTTTCCAAGGATACGGCACGCCAGGATTCATGGCGCCAGAGCAATTCGACGGCGCCGAAGCGAAACCTAGCGCTGACATCTATTCATTCGGCAAGATCCTCGTTTTCTTGCTGACCGGCCAAACTGACGGTGATCTTGTGCTGCATCCGACATGGCGAAGGCTGATCGTTCGGTGCGTCGATCACGACGCGGGTAACCGACCACTCATCGGAGAAGTGATCAGTGAGTTGGGGGCCATCGCCATATGATTGGCCATAGTGATTACTGAATCACCGGGGTCGTAGAGGCCGCAAAAGGGGAAAGGCCGCAAAAGCCGCAAAAGAAGCCGCAAAAAAGCCGCAAAAGAAGCCGCAAAAGGGGACATTCTACTTTGACTGGCCGGGCCTGACAGAGAGCGAGATGGCGGATACGCTCTCGCTGGAGGCGCGGCGGCACATCATTGAGAACACGCCGATGCGGAGAATCGGCCGCCCCGAAGAAATCGCCGCGGTGATTCGATTTCTGCTGAGCGACGAATCGAGCTTCATGACCGGCCAGACGGTCGTGGCCAACGGCGGGCGCATGATGCTTCCCGGGTGAACGACAGCATGGCACGGCAGGAGCTGACGAGCGGGACCCTGTGCGGCGTCTGGCCGGCGCTGATCGTTCCCTGGAGGGAGGACGACCGGCTCGACGAAGAGCGGTTTCGATCGGAGGTCCGCTCCTACGCCGGGACTGGCGTTGGCGGCGTCTACACCGGCGGTACGACGGGTGAATTCTACGCGCAGGACGATGCGACCTTCGAGCGCATCGCCGCCATCGCCTGTGAGGAAGCGCACTCCGCGGGTCTGCCGGTGCAGATCGGCTGCACGGCTTTGAGTTCGACTTTCGACCCCTTGCCCTGGTGTCGCAGAATCAACGCCGGCGAGCTATTTCGCCCCGGCCTCTGCCGGCCGCGCGGCTGGCTGCGGCGATTCGACCAGCTTCTCGATCCGCTCGCCGACGGCGTGCATCGAGCTGTCGTCGCCCACGGGCGCGAGCACCGTGCGGTCGACGTTCCAGCGGCGGGCCACGAGCCGGCCCTTTGCGATGTCGAACTCGATCGTGCCGCTGAACTCGCGCTGGATGAGCTGGGCCTCGACCAGAGGGTCGTCGATCGGCGTCAGCACCGCGGTCTCGAGCGAAATGCGTGCGCGGCCGTCCTTGACTTCCAGCAGCTTGTACTTCCGCAGCACGCGTACGTCGCGCTTCAGCGTCCGCGTCACGTTCACCGGCACGTCGAACGTGTCTTTCCACGTCCCGCCGACGGACACCGGCTGCGGCGGAAAGACGACGAGAAAATTGCGACCCGCGTCGTCGGCCGATCCGCCGGGAGCGGGCCCCGAGACTGACGGCTGCACGTCTTCCGCCAACAGGGCCTTCGCCTCCAGCAGTTCCCCTGCGGGCGAGACGCGGATGCGGGCCAGCGGCTTCCCGACGGTCTTCAGCATCGAGCGGTAGACCGGCGGGCAGTCGTCGGGCTGATCGCTGTCGACAGACTGCGGTTCGCCCTCGCCGAAGCGGGCGGACATCTGCACGCGGTCGAGCATCAGCTCCAGCGTGGCGGTGCCGTCGGCGGCCACGTCCACGACGCGGTAATGCTTGCGGGTCTTTGTCTCGTTGCGAGCGGTCTCGGAGACGAGGCCCTTGCGCGTGGTGAACGTCGTCGTGTGCTCGACGTCGTAGTACACCGTCTCGCCGGCTTTGAAGCGGTAGGCGAGCGTCACGGGGCCGTCTTCGGCGGCGCACCGCATCGCCGGCAGTACCGCGACGATTAGAACAGCCGCAGCGAGAAAAGCAGTCCTTCGCACGAGCGGGTCCTCCTGACCAGTTCCAGCGGGTCAATACGGCCGCGGATGTTAGCACAGCGATCCGACCCTGCGGAGGGCGATTCCGGCGATCGCACGTTTAGCCGCGGGCCAACGGCCCGCGCGGCCCGCTGGGCCGTGGCTAAACATCGGCTGACACGCGCTACGCGATGATCGCGTGGATGGGCTCGCCGTGGTCGATCTCCAGCCGCTTGCGGCCGGGGATCTCCAGCCGCCGCGAGTCGAGACCGAGCTGCCGGAGCACCGTCGCGTGCAGGTCGGTCACGTAGTGGCGGTCCTGTGCGGCGTGGAAGCCCAATTCATCGGTCGCACCGTGGACGATGCCGCGCTTGAGGCCCCCGCCGGCCATCCAGATCGAGAAACCGAACGGATGGTGATCGCGGCCGTTGGTGTTCTGCGCGCCCGGCGTGCGGCCGAACTCGGTGCCCCACACGACCAGCGTTTCATCGAGCAGGCCCCGCTGGCGCAGGTCCTTGAGCAGCGCCGCGATGGGCTTGTCGGTCTCCTGGCACAAACGTGCGTGGCCGGACTTGAGGTTGCTGTGGCCGTCCCAGCGGCCGGCGCCCCCGTTCGAGCCGTGGAAGATCTGGATGAAGCGCACGCCGCGCTCGACCATCCGCCGGGCCGCCAGGCACTGCTGGCCGAACACGTTCGTGGCCGGTTCGCCCAGACCGTACATCGCTTGTGTCGCGGCGGTCTCTTCCTCGAACCGCACCAGGTCCGGCACGGCCGTCTGCATGCGGAAGGCCAGCTCGTAGCTCTTGATGCGGGCTTCGGTCGCGGCGTCGAACGGCCGGTCCGCCGCTGCGATGCGGTTCAGACGGCCCAGGAGCTCGAACTCCGCCGCCTGCTCCTCGCGGTACACGTCGCCGGGCGGCGAGGCAAACGGCAGCGGGTCCCTGGGATCGATCTTGAGCGCGACGCCGTTGTGCTCCGGCCCCAGATAATCGCCGCCGTGGGCATTCTGTCCGCCGCAGCAATCAGCGATGGGCGTGCCCAGCACCACAAACTGCGGCAGGTTTTCGTTCAGCGAGCCGAGGCCGTAGTGGATCCAGGAACCGACGGTGGGGAAGAACCCATCGAGGCGATGGCGTCCGGTGTGGAACTGAAGCTGTGCCCCGTGATTATTGTCGGTGGTCCACATCGAGCGGACGACGGCGAGCTCGTCGGCACATTCGCCGAGATGCGGGAACCAGTCGCTGATTTCGATGCCGCTCTCGCCGCGCTTGCGCCAGCCGATCTGCAGCGGATACAGCTTGTGGCGGATGTGCCCGTTGGCGTCGTTGGGGACGACGACGCGCAGGTTTTTCTCGAGATAGTCCCTGGCGAGCACGTCTTTGTAGGGCGTCTCACCCATTTCGACGCCGGCGTACTGGTCGAGGGCCGGCTTGGGGTCGAACGTCTCCATGTGGCTCGCCCCGCCCACCATGAACAGCCAGATGACGCTCTTCGCCTTCGCGGGGAAATGCGGAATGCCGCTCAGAACGGATGTATCTCCGCCCGATTCGGCCCGCAGCAGTCCATCGCGGGCGAGCATCGCCCCCAAAGCGAGGCCGCCGAAGCCCATGCCCAACTCGCCGAGGAACTGCCGCCGCGGGAGCGGTTCACGAATCGAAATCCGGCGTGATGGCGATGTCATGAAGTTCCTCCCCCAGCACGATCGCGCGACTCGGCGGCAACGTCGCCCATAATAACGAATTCCGCCTGGGACCGCACAGGAAGCCGCAGTTCATTGCCGCAAAAAGCCGCAGAAGGCGCAAGAAGACGATGCTCATTCGGCATCTCTCCCTTTTGCGACTTCTGTGCTTTCTTGCGGCAAGACCCCGGCGGAATGCGGCTCTTCGCGGTCACTACGAACCCTTGCGGCGGCTCGCTAAAATGGCTGGTGGCAGGGGCGGCCTGGCTCTTGCCGGACATCTTCTGACGGACCGCTTCACCCGGCGCAGGGATTTGCCCGATGACCGACTCGACCCGCCCGTTCTGCCATCTCCACTGCCACACGCATTACAGCCTGCTCGACGGCGCGAATCGCATTCCCGACCTGGTCGCCCGCACCAAAGAGTTGGGGATGAATTCCCTGGCCATCACCGACCACGGAAACCTCTACGGGGCCCTCGAGTTCTACGGCAAGTGCCGCGACGAGGGCATCAAGCCGATCCTGGGCTACGAAGCCTACGTAGCCCCCGGCCGGCGGCAGGACCGCAGCCGCAGCGCCTTGGGTGAGGCCAGCTATCACCTCACGCTGCTGGCGATGAACCGGCAGGGTTTTCAGAACCTGATTCACATGGCCTCGGTCGCCTACACCGAGGGCTTCTACTACAAGCCGCGGATCGACCGCGAACTGCTGGAGGCGTTCAGCGACGGCCTGATCTGCCTGTCCGGCTGCGCGTCGAGCGAATTGTCGCACCACATTCTCGCCGACCGCACGCACGAGGCCCAGGACCTCGTCGAGTGGTTCGCCCGCGTCTTCGGCGACCGCTTCTATCTCGAAGTGCAGAACGCCGGTCTCGAGATTCAGCGGCTGTGCGCCGAAGGGACGTTCGACCTCGCGCAGAAGTACGGGGTTCCCGTCGTCGCCACCAACGACGCCCATTACCTGAAGCAGGACGACGCGAACGCTCACGAGGTGCTGTTGTGCGTCAACACCCGCACCGACATGAGCGACCAGAACCGCATGCGGATGGAGACCGATCAACTCTTCGTTCGCTCGCCGGAAGAGATGTACGCCGCCTTCCCGGGTCACTCCGAAGCGGTCGCCCGCACGCAGGAGCTGGCCGACCGCGTCGAGATCGAGCTCGACCACAAACCGCACTTCCCCGTCTTCCACCCGCCCCAGGAAAAGACCGACAGCCAATACCTGCGCGAGTTGTGCGAAGCGAAGCTCGCCGAACGTTACGGCGACGAAGTCAGCGATGTACACCGCCAGCGGCTCGACTACGAACTGTCGGTCATCGAACAGATGGGCTATGCGAGCTACTTCCTCATTGTGTGGGACTTCGTCCGCTTCGCCCACGAAAAGGGCATCCCCTGCCAGGCCCGCGGCTCGGCCTGCGGAGCGATCGTGGCGTACCTCCTGGGGATGAGCAACGTCTGCCCCCTGAAGTACGACCTCTTGTTCGAGCGATTCCTCGACCCCAGCCGCACCGAGCCGCCCGATATCGACATCGACTTCTGCCGCGACCGCCGGCAGCTCGTCATCGATTACACCAAGGAAAGGTACGGCGTCGAGAACGTGGCCCAGATCGGCACGTTTGGCACGCTGCGGGCCAAGGCGGTCATCCGCGACGTGGGCCGGGCGCTGGGTGTGCCGCTGGCCCGCGTCAACGAGGTCGCCAAGTTCGTGCCCGATACGCTCAACATCCCGCTCAAGCAGGCGCTGGAAGACAGCCCGGAGCTGATGGACGCCTACCGCGGCGATCCGCAGATTACCGAGCTGATCGACATCGCCCTGCGGCTGGAGGGTCTCGCCCGCAGCGCCGGCACGCACGCCGCGGGTGTGGTCGTCGCCGACGAGCCGATCTCGAAGTACATCCCCCCGCAGCGGATTTCCGGCAAGGAAGACATACTCACGCAGTGGGACGGCCCCACGGTCGAGCAGGCGGGTCTCCAGAAGATGGACTTTCTCGGCCTGCGGAACCTCACGATTCTCGACAAAGCCGTGCAGAACGTCCGCCGGCACCGCGGCATCGACATCGATCCGCTCACGCTGCCGCTCGACGATCGGCAGACGTTCGAGCTGTTGCAGCGCGGCGAAACGAAGGGCATCTTCCAGCTCGAATCGGGCGGCATGCGCGATCTGTTGACGAAGATGAAGCCCGACAGCTTCCGTGACATCATCGCCACCAGCGCCCTCTACCGCCCGGGGCCGCTCGAAGGCGGCATGGTGATGGATTACGTCGAGGTAAAGCACGGCCGAAAGCCGCCGCGGAAGATCCATCCGCTGGTCGATGAGGTTCTGGAAGAAACGTACGGCGTGATGGTCTACCAGGAACAGGTGATGCGGATCCTCAACCGCGTGGGCGGCATTGACCTCCCCGCCGCCTACCGCTGCATCAAGGCCATCTCGAAGAAGAAGCTGAAGACGATCGCTGAGTTCCACGAGCAGTACGTGGCGGGGGCGAAAGAGCGCGGCATCGACGAGAAGACGGCCGTCGAGCTGTTCGGCCTGATCGAAAAATTTGCCGGCTACGGGTTCAACAAATCGCACTCCACCGCGTACGGAGCGGTCGCCTACCAGACGGCGTACTTGAAGGCGCACTATCCGCTGGAGTTCATGGCGGCGTTGCTCTCGTGCGGGATGGAAAGCTCCGACCGCATCGCCGAGCACGTCGACGACTGCCGCCGCATGAAGATCGAAGTGCTGCCGCCCGACATCAACAGCTCGGACGTCGAGTTCGGCGTGAAGGACGACAAGCTGACGTTTGGCCTGGGGGCGATCAAGGGCGTGGGCGAAGGCGCGCTGGAGGCGATCGTCTCGGAGCGCGCGGCAAACGGTCCCTTCCGCGACATCTTCGACCTCGCCGACCGCATCGACTCCAAGCACCTCAGCCGCAGCGTGCTGGAGCTGTTGATCGAAGCCGGGGCGCTCGACTCGCTCGGCCCCAATCGCGAGCAGCACATGCTGGCCGTCGACCGGGCCGTGCAGGCGGCCTCCGCCCGCAACCGCGATAAGCAACTCGGTCAGAAGAACCTGTTCGGCGGCGATGATGAAGAGCCAGAAGCCCACGGGCCCGAACCCGTGGGCTTGGGGGCGTCTCTTCCCGATGCGCCCGACTGGACGCACAGCCAGAAGCTCGCCGGCGAAAAAAAGGCGCTGGGCTTCTACCTCACGTCGCACCCGCTGACGGAACACGCCGAGCGGCTCAAGCGGCACGCCACCCACACCACCAAATCGCTCGCGGGGCTGGACGACCGCGCGGAAGTGCTCTTGGCCGGTATGATCTCCGCCACCAAGATCGCCCAGACGAAAAAGCCCAGCCGCAACGGCCATCTGCGGTACATCAACTTCGATCTCGAAGACGCCGGGGGCGTGGTGCGGTGCATCATGTGGCCGGAGGAGTTCGCCCGCTTCGGCGAGCAGGTGAAGGCCGAGCGAATCGTGTTCGTGCAGGGCCGCGTCGACCGCCGCGGCCGCGAACCGAACCTGATCGTGGAGCGGCTGTTCACGCTGGAAGAGGCCGACCGCGAGTTCACGGACCGGCTGGCGATCAAGTTCCAGCGGGGCCTGCACTCGGGCGAAGACATGCGCCGCGTGCGCAGCGTGTTATCGCGCTACCCCGGCCGCACGGAAGTCGTGATCGTCGTCGACAGCGCCGAAAAGGCCGACGCCGCCCGCCGCCTGCGCTACGTGCTGGCCACGCCCACGGACCTCCGCGTCTCCTGCACGGCCGAACTGCAGTCCGCCCTGGGCGAAGTGCTGGGCGACGAACACTACCGCCTGCACGCGACGCCCAAGCGCAGAAACGGCAACGGGAACGGCTCGGGGAACGGACGGTAACGTCACGTTCAAAGAAGCAGTGCGCTGATGACTGTCGATTCTCTCACAACGAAAGATAAGGACAGTTTCTGGGAGGCAGTCGTCGATTGCCTGGTGGAATTCCACTCGATCGACAGAAGCGTGGCGACGTGCAAGGCGGCATGCCTCCGCAACGACCTCGAGAAGCTGCCCGATCGACTGCCGGACGAAGACGAGCTGGTCTACCACGACGAACCGTTCGACGTCGCCTGCGACATCGCGGGACGACAGGTCGACTTCGACTGCCATCGCCGCGAATACGAAGCGATTCTGAGCCGTCACGGCTGGTGAGCACCGGCGCGCGGCCCGGATTCCGGAAGCGTCTCCCGCAACAACACAGATCACGGCGACTGCGTCGGCGCTGCGCGAGTTTCTTGCTGCGCCAGGAACTCGCGGTACCTGTCTGCCTCCGGCCGGCCTGAGAACCGAGCGATCAGGGCGTGTGCCAGTCCCCAGAGTTCGTACCCGTTCTCGTCCGCGACCTGCCGCGAGCGGCGGAACACATCTTCGACAGCCGCGTCGATTCTTGGAGAGGGGAATCTGGCGGTGGCATCAATCAGTTGCTCCTGCTGAACGATACTCGCGAGCCATCGCGGATCATGCGCGTCCGGCAGCCACCGTTCGAGCGCGGGCAGCAATCTCTGCAGCCGTTTGAATCGCGCGCGGTACTCCTCTATCGAGATCGACATGCTGATCGACGTGCCCGGCCTCGCGAGGAATTCAAAGTTCTCGATCATTTCGTCTTGTTCGTCGCGCAACAGAATGACGACGCTGGTGGCCGCGTTGTCGCCATGTTTCTGCCGGTAAGTGTCGAAATGCCGCAGTTGTTCCGAAAGTTCGGTACTGTCGAGCAGCGTCGTGAATTGATCCACGGCTCGCGAAAGGCTGTAGACGTCGCGGGAAAGCAGACTCAGCACGGTCTTTTCGCCGGCCTGAGGGTAATAAAAGCACAGCCTTTGAACGGCCCCGCTTACGCGCGCAGAGCCCCAAGGGTCCGGATGCACCGCCCAGGCGTCCTCGATCAAAGATCGGCGATGTTCGGCGGGGACCAGTCCGCCCCAGTCTTTGCGGACGGCAGCGGCCAGGGCTGGCACGGCTACCGGCGAATGCACGTCGAGCCAATTTGAACCGCCATATTGAAACGGCGCCAGGTCGCGATTCACGATCTGGCCGACCATCGCGTAGCACAGGTCACCGACGGTGACAGTGTGATGCTCGATATCCTCACCACCCGCTTCGTACCAGCGCGTGGTGACTCCGGCCGGCTGACGATCCGTTTCGTCATACCGGGGATCGTACCCGTTGCTGAGAGCCATTCCCGCACGCGGCCATTTGCTCAAGTGCTGTCGTTGAGGATGTGGACGTGAAATTCTGGGAAATGTCCCAATCCGAACATAGGAGTGGGTGACGATGTGCGTCCGCGTTGCCCGCGGATCATCGATGTGCCGCAGGAGAACGGGCAGCGCTGCACAACCACGCGCGATGATTTCGCGCATTTCGTCGGGAAGCGGCTGGAGTGGAGGATCGTAGTCTTGAAGCAGAGGATCGTGCCGCGGATCCATCGCGGCAAAAGATGAGGTAACGTCGCCGTCCAGCAGGATCATTCCCGCCGCGTCCTCGTCGAGCGTCAGCAGACGGTCGAGCAGTCGTTCCGTCGGAATGGCTCGAAGCTCCGGGACGACCGAACGAGCCCGATAGTCGACTTCGGGCTGCGCAGGAGACCGCATGGCGGCGATGGCAATCGAAAGAACCACGAGCGAGATGACAGTCATGCATCCGCGCGAGGCCGGCCCGGATCTTGAATCCGCCTCTTGCATGCGATGCTCCGCCATCCGTCACGCCTCAGCCGGAAATGCATTGCAGTACAATTCGCGCCGCTCGACAGCACGCTGCCGTGGGTCGTGCGGCAGATCGTGCCGTACGATCCTTGCTTCGGCGGGATCGGCTGTGCGTTCGGGAATGCGGCCGAGTTCGTCGCGGGTCTGCGACTCCAGGTCGAGGACGCGGTCGTTATCGAGAGACATGGCTTGAACCTCTCGCTGGACATGTGCGCTCGTGCTGCACGGCGGCGGCCTTTGCCGGCGACCACAGTATAGCAAAGTGCTTCACCGAGTGGCGCGGACGAGGCCCGGGGTCACGTCGAGGTCGAGATCGCTGGTCTGGCCGCGCTCCAGTTTTTCCCAGGCGATGGCGCCCATGGCGGCGTTGTCGGTGCAGAGCTCTCGGGGGGCGACGATCAGCCGCAACGATGCCGACCTCGCCAGCTCCGCCAGTCGCTCACGCAGACGAGTATTGGCCGCCACACCGCCGCCTACGAGCAGCGTGTTATAGGAGAACTGCTCGCAGGCCTGGCGGCATTTTCCTGTCAGCACGTCGACGACCGCTTCCTGAAACGACGCCGCGACGTCGGCGATCCGCTGTTCGGTCAATTCGGGGGCCTGAGCTTCGCGGCCGGGAACGCCGCGGACTTCGTACAGGACAGCGGTCTTGAGGCCGCTGAAGCTGAAGTCGAGCCGCTCTTCGTGCAGGAACGTTCGCGGGAATGCGAACGCCTGCGGGTTGCCGCCGCGGGCGGCGCGCTCGATCGCCGGGCCGCCGGGGTATCCGAGACCCAGGATCTTCGCGACCTTGTCGAACGCCTCTCCGGCCGCGTCGTCGATGGTGGAGCCGACCAGCTCGTACTCGACGGCCGACCGGCAGTCGTACAGGTTGGTGTGTCCGCCGCTGACGACGAGGCCGACGGCGGGGAACACGTCGTCGCCGCCCGCCATGCGGCACGCATACAGGTGGGCTTCGACGTGGTCGATGGCGATGAGCGGAATGTCGAGCACCAGCGAAAGCGTCTTGGCGGCCGTCAGCCCCACGAGCAGCGAGCCGACCAGTCCCGGCTGCGTGGCGACGGCCACCGCGCACAAGTCATTCAAACGGATCTCGGCTCGCGCGAGCGCCTCCTCGATGACCGGCAGAATCCGGCGGACGTGCTCGCGCGAGGCGATCTCCGGCACAACTCCGCCGAAGCGCTCGTGCAATTCATCCTGCGACGCGACGACGCTGGAGCGCACGCGGCGCTCGCGATCGAGGACGGCGGCGGCCGTTTCGTCGCAGGTGGATTCGATGGCCAGCAGGAGGTCGGTGGTGTGCAAAGAGGTCAGAAGCCAGAAGTCAGAGGTCAGAGGTCAGAGGTCAGAGGTTAGTCTGAAGGGGCGGCGGCTTCGGGGCGGCTGCCGGTGCGGAGGACGCCGGCAGCCAGTTCGATGGCATCTTCCGCAACGCCGCACTTGCGCATCTGAAGTAATGTGGCGTCGATATCGTATGCCGCGCGGCGGAACTCGACGCGGCCGTTGTCGATTACCGCGTACGACGCGCGCGGATCGCCGTCGCGCGGCTGCCCCACGCTCCCGGGGTTCAGCACGCGCTTGCCCTGGAGCTGGAGCTCGAAGGCGATGTGCGTGTGGCCCACGCAGACGAAATCGGCCTCGACGCCTTCCAGCCGCTCCGCCCAGGCTTTGGCGTCGGCCGTGAGGTACTCGTCGAGCGGATCGCGCGGGGTGCCGTGCACCAGCAGGAACGTCAGCCCGTCGATAGCGATTCGCGCAGTGACCGGCAGCCGCGCCAGGTACTTCATGCGGTGCGGGTCGATCAGCTCCCAGTGCAGGGGCCGCGTGGCGGCCGCGAGCCTGCGATAGCCCGAGTCGCCGCGGACCTGCACGTGCTGCGCCACGGCGTGGTCGTGGTTTCCCCGGACAGCCGCCTGGGCATGGGAGCGGACCCAGTCGATGCAGGGCACGGGGTCGGCCGCGTAATCGACCAGATCGCCCACGAACAGACAGGCGTCGAACCGCTCGTCGATGGCTGCGAGCGCCGGCCAGTTCGAGTGGATGTCGCCGAGCACGAGGATGCGCATGACACCTTCATCATGACGCAAACTCGCCGCCGCCGCAAAGACGAGTGGCACGGCCTGCCAGGCCGTGCGCTGCGATCTCGCCAACCACGAAAGAAGCCGAAACCCGCGGACGGCCTGGCAGGCCGTGCCACGTTAGAACACGTCGAGGATGAAGTGGTGGCCCCAGTGGTAGGGCTTCTCGGTCGGGTAGAAGTTGTACCAGCCCTTGTTGTACACCGGGATCTGCCGCGACTGTGGGTAGCGGTAGTACAGATGGTCGAAGCTGGCCGGCCGCTGGAAGTTGTGGGGGTAGTACACGTAGGGGTAGTGGTAGAACCGCTGCCAGTCGGTCGGCTGGCCCTGTCCGGCGGCTTCGCTGGTGCCGCCCATCAGGGCTGCGGCGGCCAGAAACAGGCCGAGAAGAATCGCGCGCTGCATGATCGATGGTCCCCCTGGTGCGTTCGTAGTGGCCGGCTTCAGCCGGCCTCTCGCGGACTGGCGCACGTGTGCGTGCTGACAAAGTCCTGAGAGACGTATCGGCAGCCGGACAACCAGCGCAACAGGAAACTTCGGCACGACCGGCAGGATCGCCGCGGTCGGACTGTCGCAACGAAGGGGTCAGACCCCTTTGCGGACTCTCACCGCTCAGTTGTTCTGCGTCGCTCGTTCGCAAAGGGGTCTGACCCCGTGCCCCGCGGTTCGGTCGCGTTCAGCAGTTCTTCGACGTTCGTGTAGCCGTCGCCGTCGGCGTCGCCCACTGCGTCACCGGGATCGGCGGGGTCGAAGCGGTGGCGGCGTTCCCAGTCGTCGGGCAGACCGTCGTGGTCCGTGTCGGCGGGCGGACGGCCCACAAGTCCCGTCGCCTTAATCATGGGATTGCGGCCGACGTTGTGGGCGATGAGATTGTGGTGCACCGAGATGCGGTCGCTGCCCTTCCCGCCGAACAGCGGCCCCTTGCTGCCCGCACCCGGGCGGTCCTGCGGCCGGTCGAGTCCTTCGGCCATGATGCACCACTGCACGGTCACGTCGCGCGCGTCGTACCACGAGTTGACGACTTCATCGACCGACCAACTGAACGAGCAATGGTCGATGATCACGTTGTAGACCGGCCGCTGGAGGTCGGCGATCGTAAGCGCATCGACGTTCGAACCCTCGTGCCCAGGCGGCGGAATCGCCCCCGGGCCGGGCCGCGAGCGGATGTGCCGAATCACCACGTCGTGCGTCTTGATCTGCAGCGGAGCGTAGAGATTCTTCGCGCCGCTTTTGAGCGTGATACCGCCGCCGGGGGCCGTCTGGCCGGCGATGGTGACGAACGGATGCGTGATCGCCAACGGAGACGGCAGCTCGATCGTGCCGCCGATGCGGAAGACGATGATCCGCGGATGCTCGGCCACAATCGCGGCCCGCAGGCTGCCCGGTCCGTCGTCGTCCAGGTTGACGACCTCCAGCACGCGGCCGCCGCGTCCGCCGGGCGTGTGCGCGCCGAAGCCCTCCGCCCCCGGAAACGCCGGCAGGCGATCCTCGCACGCGGCGGCGCCGCAGCAGCAAGCCACCAGCGAGAACGCAACCACGATCGCGGCACGCATTGGCAGATCCTCTGATGATTCTGCGTCACTCATCGCCGGGGCGACGCGACGCAAGCGGCTCGTCCGGTTCTTCCTCATCCGGCGGGGCGATCGGCTTGGTCGCATCGACGCCCAGCGCGCACAGGCCCGAAATCACGAACGCTCCCAGGCACACCAGAAACATGTTGTTCCAGTCGTCCACCTCGGGGTGCTCGCCCAGGTAGAAGTCGTAGATCAGTGGCGACACGGCCGCGCCCAGGTTGCCCCACATGTTGCCCCAGCCGAGGATCGAGCCGACGTAGCGGCCGCCCACGTCCTGTTTGAAGGCCCACACGGCGCCCGTACCCATATCCGTCGACAGCGCCACGATCGAAAACGCCGCCGTGTAGGCCCAGGGCGACGTGAAGAACGAGCCGCTCTCGCCGGACAACGTCGAAAGCCACAACACCAGCCCGTACCCAAAGGCTGCGGTGAAGCGGGTGGCCATCATCGGCAGCCTTCGTCCCCAGCGCAGACCGAAGCGGGCCGTCAGCCGGTCGGTCAGCCAGCCGCCGCACAGCATGCCGAAGATGCCCACCAGCGGCGGAATGCTGGCCATCAGCCCGCGTTCCAGAATTGGAAGCTGGTGCACGTCGATCAGGTACCGCGGCAGCCACGCGTAAATGAACAGCCAGCCCACGTTGGTGCCCACCTGCATCAGGCACACGAACCACATGCTGCCGCTGGCCATCAGCCGGCCGAGCGGGACCATGCCCGGCTTGCCGTGCGGACTGGGCGCCCCGGCGGGCCGGCCGCGCTCGATGAGCCGGCATTCGGCGTCATTCGCCCACGGGTGTTCTTCCGGCCGGTTGCGGAAGAACAGCCACACGAGCGCGGCCACCACCAGCCCCGCCAGGCCGTAGACGTACATCACCGGCCGCCAGCCGCTCGTGTAGAGCATGCCCAGCTCGCGGCCGAAGACGCCCTCCAGCAGGAAGCGGCGGAAGCGGCGGCGTTCGTCGGGCGAGAGTTCCTCGCCGCCCTCGACGCGCTCCAGGTAATCGAGCGCCTCGTCCACAAGGTTCACGCTGCGGAAGGCCATCGTGTCGTACAACTCGTCGGTTCCTTCGACGAGGCGGTTGAGCGCCGCCACCGCTGCGGCCCGCTCGCCGGCCTCCGGCTGCATCTCTTCGAGCTTCTGCTCCAGGCGTTCGGCATCGTTTCCCTTTGCGGCCGCCTGGCGAGCTTCGAGCGCGCGGTATTCGTCCGCGAGTTTCCGCAGCAGGGTCTGTTCGCTGTCGGTCAGCCGCGACCACAGGTGCACGGCCGCGTCGCCTGGCTGCGTCGTCTCGGCACTCTCTGAATCAGCATCGCTTGCGGGCGCCCACTTCGCCGCCAGCCGATGGCCGCTGAGCAAATCGCCCTCATCGAAGGCGACCGGCGCGCCCAGCGGCACGAACAGCACGATCAGGTGCGCGGTGATCAAGGGCGCGAGCGCCCCGCCGCAGCGTCCGCCGAACGCCACGATCGAGCTGGCCTGTCCGCGGGCCGAGAACGGCACCCACTTGCTCACCACGCTGGCGCTGGTCGGGTAGGCGCCGGCCTGTCCGAGTCCGCAGCCCAGCCGCATGAGCAGCAGAATGCCCAGGCTATACGCGGCCCCGATCATCCCTGTGAACAACGACCACGACAGGATGTACACGACCAGCATGATCCGCGCGCCGTAGCGGTCGCTCAGCCAGCCGGAAGGCACCTGCGCAAGCGCGTACGACCAGAAGAACGCGCTGATGAACCAACTGATGTGCTTCTGCTTGAGATCGAGGTCTTCGCGGATGTAATCGACCGCGAAGCCCACGCAGAAGCGGTCGAGGTACAACAGCACCGCCATCAGCGTCGTGACGAGCACGATCAGCGTGCGGATCCGCGTCGGCTGTTCGTCAGGCCCCGTGCTGTGTACCACGAGCAGCCTCGCTGTGAATCCGGCTCCGGCTTTAGATCGCTGCACCCTACGACCTGCCGCCGAAGCCCGTCAAGCGAGCGGCCCTGCACTGGCCGCCCGCACCCTTCAGTCATTAGGCTAGCGAAGCCCACCGGTTGCAACCGGTGGGCTTCAGTGGGGGGGAAAGCGCATGTACGACCGGCAGCGGTTGATCGAGCTGTTCAAGGAGCGGGCGCTGAAGTTCGGCGAGTTCACGCTCGCCTCGGGCCAGAAGTCGAGCTATTACCTCGATGGCAAGCAGGTCACGCTGTTTTCAGAGGGCCTCCGGCTGGCGGGGGAGGGGCTGTTCGAACTGCTTGAGGATCTCGAATTCGCGGCCGTGGGGGGGATGTCGATCGGGGCCGATCCGCTCGTGGCGGCCGTGCTCACCATCGCCGCCGAGCGCGGCCGGCCGCTGGAGGGTTTTCTGGTGCGCAAGGAAGCCAAGGGCCACGGTACGCGGCGCTTTGTGGAAGGCCCCGTCGCACCCGGCACGGCCGTCGTCGTGCTCGATGATGTCGTCACCACCGGCGGCAGCACGTTCGCGGCCATCGAGCGCATTCAGGAATTCGGCTGCCGCGTCGTCGGGGCCGCGGCCGTCGTTGACCGTCTGCAAGGCGGGGCCGCTGGCTTTCGTGAGCGGGGCGTGGAATTCCGGACGCTGCTCACGGTTGAAGACTTCGGCATTCGCCCCGGATGAAAGCACGCGCGTATAGCCCCGGCGACCTTCAGGATCTGCGATGGACGGCGAACGGCTCGAAGTGAACGATGCGATTGCTATCCCGCTGGACGAGATCCGCTTCACGTACTCCCGCAGCTCCGGGCCCGGCGGGCAGAACGTCAACAAAGTCAGCACCCACGCCCGACTGCGCTGGAGCCCGGCCGAATCGCCCAGCCTGCCGGACGACGTCCGCGAGCGCTTTCTGCGCAAGTATCACCGGCGGCTGTCGGCGACAGGCGAGTTGACGCTGACCAGCGACCAGCACCGCCACCAGCGGCGGAACGCAGCCGAGTGCCTCAGGCGGCTGCGCGAGATGCTGCTGGCCGTCGCCCGTCCGCCCCGCAAACGCCGCAAGACCCGCCCGACCCGCGGCTCGCAAGAGCGGCGGCTGGAGCACAAGCGGCAGACGAGCGAACGCAAGCGCCGCCGCCAGCCGCCCAACCTCGACCGCTGATCGATTCGCACGTTTAGCCGCGTCCCAACGGGACGCGCGGGCGCGCGTCCCGTTGGGACGCGGCTAAACATCGGCCCAAATGACGCGCACGGCTCGAACAATGCGCGAAACCGTCGCATCCGACGCGAGTTTGTGACGCCGGCTCCCAACGGGCGCGGTCGGCGTCAACCATCCTCGGTCGTCCGGCCGATACGAGTTTTGACGCCGCGCATGCCGCGACGGCGCGCCATCCCGCACGCACCAGCACGCGAGTGAACACTGATGTTCCGCTCCATCTTCTTTGCCTCCGGGTTATTCGTTACGTTGTGGGGCATTTCGCTGTTGTTCGTCGATAAGCTCGTGCTGAAGACTCCCGGCGAAACGACCGCGGCGGCCGCCGAGAACGTGGCCGAGCAGGTCGACCAGCGGACCAACATCCGCGCTCGTGTCGGCCCGGCCAGCCAGACGACTGCCGTACCGGCCGAAGAACCGGTGGCGGAACCAAAGATCGTGGACCCGCCGGACTGGGCCGCCTTCAGCCTGATGTCGCTGGGCACCGTCACGATGCTGTACGCGATCGCCTTGCCGAAGAAGCAGTCCTGACTCGTTCACACCGCCGTGCAGTGAGCGATGCGCGTGCCGTCGTGGACGTGAAGCTGATTGCGTCCACGGCGCTGCGAGGTGGCCAGGGCGCTTTCGGCGCGGCTGAGAGCCACCTCGGCCCCTTCGCCCGCGCGAACGCGGGCGTAGCCCAGGCTGACGGTGACCAGCACCTCGCGTCCGACATCTTCGATTCCCCCCGGCCCGCCTTTCGTGATGGGCGGAACGTGGAAGCGGTGCTCGCGCAGCAAATTGCGAATCTTTCTTGCCAGCCGCTCGCCGGACACCGCGTCGATGCCGGCCAGGAGGATGGCGAACGTATCGTCCGTCGTGCGGCAGACGAGGTCGCCCTCGCGGAGCGCCCGGCATAACAGCCGCGCCGCGCGCTCCAGGATCGCATCCAGACCCGCCGGCCCGGCGCGTCCCCGCAGCCGCGCCACGTGGTCGATGCGAACGAGCAAAATCCCGGCCGGCGAGTCGGCCGCGTCGACGGCATCGGCGAGAGTTTGCAGGTTCAGTTCGAACGCCGGCCGCGCGGGGAGCCGCGTCACGGGATCTTCCGGCTCCCGCGCCCACTCGACCTGGAGCGGACGCGCTTCCGGCCGCTCTGCACTCTCTTGGTGCGGGTCCGACGCATCGAGACGGGCGTCGAGACTCTCCAGCGAATCCGCCAGCCGCTGACGCGACTTCGACAGCCGCTGTGCAAAGTCATCGCCGAAGCGCCACGCCATCGTATCTGCCAGCAGCACGGAGGCCTCGCGGGCCGTTTCCAGCGCGGCCAGCAGGGCCTCTGCGAGCCGGCCGGCCTCACGCCGCACGCGAGCCGAAAGGGGCGGCTGCGCGCGGCCCCAGGCGACGCCGGCCGCAAAGGCCAGCGCAGCGGTCACCAGCACGCTCAGCGCGCCCCACAGCCACGTCCCGCCGTGCGTGATGTCGATCCCTGTCGCCGGCATAGTGTTCTCCGCAGCGCAAGGATACGCCGCCTCGAACAGGTGCGCGGTCCGGTGGTTTCGAGCGGTCCCCCATGCTTGCCGCTTTAACCGGTGCAGCCGTTATGGCTGCGTCAACCGCACCCATTCCGCCCGCGCGACGCTCTGCAGCAGCGAGCCTTCGGTGGAGCATTCCACCGCTTGCTCGAGGAAGTCGATGGCGACCCGGGGTTGGCCCAGCTTCTGGTAGCGCATGCCGAGCGCGTAAGCGATTCCGGCGCGGACTTCCTCTGAGAATCTCGGCGCCACGGCCATCCAGGCCAGCCGTGCGCCGTAATAATCGCTCCACAGGCCAACCAGGCAGAGGCACTGACTCGCCCGCTCACCGATGCCTTGCCTGCCGAGAAACACCTCTTCGTATCCTGCCGCGGCCGCCTGCCACAGCGCCTCTTCTTCTTCGGGCGTCATCGGCCGGTCGAAACCATCCATCCGGACCGCCTCCAGCACCAGCGTTTGGCAGGCCATGCGATAGAACTCATCGAGCGAAAGGTCCATCATCACCACCCTGCGCGCGTATTCGTGTCCGCGGGGAGTCTGAAACAACTGCCGCAGAAAATCCGTCCTGAACAGCCGCAGTTCCAGCAGCCATGGCGCGGGCAGCGCAACCCGCCCGAGCGCCGGCCGCAACTGATCGAGCAGTCGATCGTATTCGGCCTCGGTGAACTGATCCGCCAACGACGCGAGACCCACGCCGGCCATGACGGCCATGCAGCGGGTGAAGTCGCCGCCGAACACATCCCAGGGTTCGGGCCGCCCGGCCGTCTGGAGGTACACGCTGTAGCGGCCCTGGCTCCACGCGGCCCGCGCCGCTTCGATGTCGCCGCGCTCCTCGTGCAGAAAGCCGCGCAACAGCCAGACGGCGCCGTAGTCCGGGTATTGCATGCGCTCGGCCGGGACCAGACGCAGAAAGTCCTCCAGATCGCGCTGGCACTCGTCGTGCCGGCCGGCGACAGCCAGGATGCGGGCCCGCACCAGCAACAGCCCGAGGCAGCCTGGTCGGTAGCTGCCGTCGGACATCAACAGGTGGTTGTTGACAGTTTCCAAGGCCCCCTCGAAGTCGCGCTCGGGAAGATCCCGCAGCGTCCAGACGTACCAGCCGACCAGGTTGACGCGCTCCGCCGGCGAGACCAGCTCGGGCAGGTCGGAGGCCAGTACGTCCGAAAGAATCCGGACGGCCTCCTCGCTGCGTCCGGTGATGCGATACGCATAGCTGAGCACCAGCGAAACATTCAGCCGCTGCGACGGCTCGAAGTTCAGCGAGCCGACAATCGACTGCAGACGCCGCAGCCGCTCGACGTGATTCCGATCGAAGTGCACGACGAACGCGCCGCCGTAGCGCCGCATCGCGGTGGCCAGCATCTGCTGATAGAACTCGTCGGGAATCAGCCGCGCCAGTTGCTCCAGCCGGTTGTCTCCCGCAGGGTCGTCGATGAACTCCGCCAGCAGTTCTGGATTGGCGAACACCAGGCTGTCGAGCACGCGATCGAGATCGTCCAGGCGGTCGAGCTCGAAGTACGCGAACGACAGCCGCACGCGGGCCAGAAACGGCCAGCGCCGGCCCTGCTCTTCGGCGAGTGGCTCCAGCACGGTCGCGGCCTCGCGGATCCGGCCGAGCTGGATGAGGCACAGGGCCTGCTTGTAACGCGCCTCCTGACCGACCGGCGTTCCCGCCGATGCGGTCGCCTGCTCGGAATACCAGGCCAATGCCTGCGGCAGATGATCGCGGCCGCGCGCGAACAGTTCGTCGCCCAATTCGAGCGGTCGCGGCTCAGCCGGCAGCATTCGCCGCGCAGCCCGCAGCGAGGTCAGCCGCACGCCGGCCGGCCACGCGACGCCGAACGTCCCCGCGTCGGACGGCAGTGGAAAGATATCGAAAAACCTCAGCCGCCCGCCGCCGGTGATTTCCAGCGACAACTCGCTGCCCTCGCGACGGGCCGTCAATTCCAGCGGACCTTCGGGAAGCTCGCTGACCTTGAACCGCCGGGCGCGCAACAACTCGCCGTCGCGGGCGATCTGCACCATGACTTCACCGCCGCGCTCGCGGGCGTCAGCCAGCGTCGAAAAATGGCCGCTGCCCGCCGAGGAACGGCGGCCCCAGTTCGACGTGCTGAGCAGGAACTCGTAACGGTGCCGCTCGTCGGCGTTCAGAATCACTCCCAGCGCCGGCGCGGACGGCCAGCTTTGCGCCTCGAACATGGCCCGCAGCTCGACATGTCCCCGAACGGGCACGCTCGTCAGTACCGCCTGCGGACTCGCCGCGCCTTCAACCGCGGCGCGCGGCAGCACGCCCCCGTCCTCCACCTCGACCGTGTGCGGATCGAAGATGCCGGTCTCGCTGGAGAATGGCGGCGCCAGATGAAACAGGACGTGCCAGTCGCTGAGCCGGCTCTGCAGAGTGTCGCGCAGCCGCCGGGCATCCTCCGGGGCACGGCTTTCCAGATGCTGGACCGCGCGCTCGATGACCGCCAGCTTCGCGTCCTCGAGGTACGGCTCCAGCAGCCGCCGCCCAATCGCCGCGGCATACTGGCGATACAGCGTCTGCCGCTCCGTCCGCGCCTGTTCCGGCGCCAGCCCTTCCAGCCGGACAATCAACGATTCCATCTGCTCCAGATACCGGCCGCTCAGTTCCGGGGCCGCGAGGCCCGACTCGATCTCCTGCCGGATCGCGGCCACGCGGTGATCGTAATACTGCGGCACCAGCCACGCCGTCAGGGCCACGGCCGCGGCGATTACGACAACGGCGAGCGCAGCCACTTTGTGCCGGCGGAGCTTTCGCCAGAGTGTGGCCGACCACGGCTCGGGCCGGGCCAGGATGGCTTCGCCCGCGCAGAACCGCTGGAGGTCGAGAGCCATCTCGCGGGCCGTGGCGTAGCGCCGGGCCGGATCCTTCTGCAGGCACTTGAGGCAGATCGTCTCCAGGTCGCGATGCAGCCGCGGGTTGTGCCTGCGCGGTGGGGGCGGATCGTCGTGGAGCACCTGGTACATCAACATCCGCACGCTGCCTCCGAACGGCCGCGCGCCGCACAACAGTTCGTAGAGGATCACTCCCAGCGAGTAGACGTCCGACCGCCGATCGGCGCGGTGGCTTTCGCCGCGAGCCTGCTCGGGCGACATATACGCCGGCGTGCCCAGCACCTGCCCGTCGACGGTCTGCATGGCCTCGCCCCTCTCGCGCTTGGCGAGGCCGAAGTCGGCCACAAAGGGGTGCAACGAGCCGCCGTCTTCGACCTGCACCATGATGTTGGACGGCTTCAGGTCGCGGTGCACGATGCCGGCTTCATGCGCATGATGCAGCGCCTCGGCGATCCGTGCGCACAGTTCGGCGGCCTCGTGCGGGGAAAGCCGCCGGGCCGTCAGCCAGTCGGCCAGCGTCACGCCTTCGACGAAATCGGTGACGATGTACACCGTCTCGTCCGACTGCCCGATCTCGTGCACGCTGACGATGTCGGGATGCCGCAGTTGCGCGGCCGCGCGGGCTTCGCGGAGGAAGCGCTCGACCTCCGCCGGCTCCAGACGTTCGCTGCGCGGCACCTTGACCGCCACCACGCGGTCGAGATGGGCATCGCGCGCCTTCCACACCGTCCCGAAGGCTCCCAAGCCGACCTGGTGCAAGAGCTCGAACTGTTCGATGCGGCCAAACGCGACCTGCATGGGGAGCGTGGCGAGCTCCGCGCGATCGAGCGTGCTGCCGCAAGAGGGGCAGCTCAATTCGGCCGGCGGCGAGCGCTCGTCGACCTCGAAGCAGGTCTGACAGGCACGACAGTGAAGCTGCATCGGACCAGCATCCCCGGAACGACCGCAGCTCATTCCCGCGGCCGACCGACACCGGGAGCCAGCCCACCGGGAAATCCGCGCGTCGCCGGATATGGTCATTCTGCGCGGCCGGCGAATGAAAGGGAAGCGCGGCGGCGCAGCGGGAAGCGCACGGCCCTTGTGCCCCTGCGCAAAAAACTGGCCCGACCGAGCGCTGGCGCGCTCGGCCGGGCCGTTTCTCGTACGTTTCGATCGGTGATCGGTGGCAATCGCCCTGCGTGCGTAGTTTACAGAGCGACCCGTACGATTCGGTGGCAGTCCCGGCGGACAACCCGCCGGCTGTCCCTACAGGACGCCACCTCTGTGTTGGCTACTACTGTCGTAATCCACTCGATCACCTCCTTTCTGGGGCCAGACATCCCGCTGCGGCCGACTCGCCAAATCCGGCCGCGAGGCGGGGGGATGGTCCGTCGTGCTGCGTTTGCACGACCCGATGGATGTATCTTCGCAGATCGCCTTTCGGTTTCAAGACCTGTATCGTCTGTTTTTTTTCCCACGGACTGTGTTGCGTTTAGCCGCGTCCCAGCGGGACGCGCGAACGCAGCCTCGCGGCCCGTTGGGCCGCGGCTAAACGTGGGTCAATGCCATTCCATTTCCGCGGTCCCGCGGCCGCATTAGCCATAAGCCGGAATTCCACCCCTATCCCGCAAGGTTCGCCGCGATGTTGCCAACGTCCCCACGGCTGTTAATAGGCACAGCCGCCGTCGCCGTCATCGCTATCAAGGACCCATCCTTCCTGCCCTAAGACATCGACCGCCCGCTCCATGCCCGCGAT